>CAZLUY010000441.1:0-8968 GCA_964562785.1 uncultured Limnohabitans sp.
GTGGAGGTTCGAATCCTTCTCCTACAGCAGGTTATTTTGGGTTTATTGTTAATTATTAAGACCATGGAAGCATTTTCATGGTTTTTTTTTGCCCAATGGAAAGATGGCATTATCAAATCTTTAAAATCAACTCTAATTCATGAGGTTGAATTACCGAATTAGAATCAAAAATATCCCATCATTAAATAAAATGTAAAAAATACTTCTAATTGTTAGAATAATTTTAATAAATCATCCAAAATACTACCTTTGACATATCAGCAACAAGGTATCACCCATGCTACCGCTGATGGCTTCTATGAAGAGAGGCAAAATCATATACTGTAGGATGTTGAAATTGGCAGACAAGCCCTCCTGTCTCGGGGGTGAGGAATCTGTGCCGCCTGTCCCTATCCACTATCCTTAGGATCTGGGTTGGGACAAGCGGTTACAGGATTGGACAAAGCGTTTTCTAAACCGGACTATCGCCTAACTACCTCGTGGAGGTTCGAATCCTTCTCCTACAGCAAAAGGCAGCATAACATTTGCTGCCTTTACTTTTTTTAAGACTTCCTTTATTCACATTTACCTATTTTAGCTTAAGCGATCTTGTCATGAGTGAAAAAAAGAGGAGGCAAATTAAAGGACATAGACTTCGAAAAAAGGTTCTTCGGGTCATTATCGGTGTCTTACTCGCAATTCTCTTTTTAGAATTTATCCTCTATTTCGGGTCTAATTTTTTACTCGCTAACTGGGCAAGGAGAAAAGTCAATGAGGCAACCTCTGAAGTATACACCATCGATTTTAATCGGCTGAATGTGTCCCTCATACGCAGGGGAGTTTTTGTAGATGGTATTGTGATGAAACCCAATCCAGGGGTTGTAGTAGATGAGAACAAAACGCTTTTTAATTTCTCCCTGGATGAATTGGCTCTCAAAGGTTCCTGGTACTCTTTTAGTGACAACATCTTTTATCTCGGAAAGCTCGAGTTCGATAATCCTAATGTAAGGCTTAGCATGGGGGAGCGTCCTAAGGAAATTCCTCAGGATACGACAACAACCGTTAAGGAATCTCCTGTTTCTTCGCTTGAAAGAGAGATCAAAAAGACCATTTCAAAAACCAACTTAGAGGCATTTTGGATCAGGGAAATTGAGATTAGAAACGCCGACTTATTTTTCCTCAATTTCCTAAGTGATAATTCCTTGAAGGTGGAGAATAGTAAGCTTTTGATTAAAGAGGTCAACCTCTCTCCTAAGCAGGAATGGACTACCCCATTCAATGCGGCGGGGTTTGAATTCGAAATGGAGTCAGGAGAGTTTCTTTTACCCGATAAGGTGCACAAGCTAACCGCCAATAGAATTTTCATTTCTTCACTCGATCAGGTTATAGACCTCGAGTCCTTTAGAATGAGTGCCGATCGGAGCAAGGAGAATAAGATCTATTATGACGTAGAATTGGATAGGTTACTGCTTAAGGAAGTTGATCTCAATAAGGCTTTCCTGACCTCAGATTTAGAGATCGAGGAAATTGTGCTTAATGCACCCGCCTTCAAGGTTGCAAGGCAAACGACAGAGAATAAGACTCAGCTAAATACCGGAGATCTTAATGAGTTGATTGATGGAATAATGAATTCGGTACAGGTCAGCGAACTGTCAATTAATCGAGGGAGCTTCATAAGTTCAGATCCGGGAGATTCTTTAAAAAATAGAATAGAATTGGCCGACCTCGAGTTCAAGATGATCGAATTCTATCTAGGTAAAGACGAGGAAAAGAAGAAGAACCAGTTTTTCTATGGTCAGGATGCAGCCATGTCTCTTGGAAAGGTAAAACTCTATCTCTCAGATGGTGTCCATAGAATTGAAGGAGACCGGGTATCGGTAAACAGTTTCACTGATGACATCTTGGTTGAAGGATTCAAAATCACCCCACGGGACTCAAGCAACTTTGAAGAATTACCAAAAACACTTCTTAAAATCCAGCTACCCGAGCTGAAGATGTCAGATGCAAGTCTCAAGAGACTCTATAATGATGGTATTCTCGATGTGGATGAAATTGTCATGGACGCTCCCAAGGTAGAGATTATCGAGAATCAGGTTTTGGCAGATTCTGATGGCGATGATGGTAGAAGAATAGGGGAATTGCTAAGAGGATTCCTTACAGAATTTAAAGTCAAATCTTTCGATTTAAACGATGGTGTAGTCAATTTTTCTAATTCTTCCGGTATTAGAAACAGCGATGTAGATTTTGATAGGTTCAGCGTATTGCTTGAGGATATTAGAATTGCTCCTGAAGAAGGATTGAGCACCATGGAGTATTTCCTGGCCAATGAAATTGTGCTGGATCTTGATAATTATAGAATTCGGCTAAGAGATAACCTCCATGAATTCACTGCGGGAAAGGTCATAATTGACTCAAAGGAGGACAGAATAGAACTTAGAGATTTTAAAGTCACACCACCTGATTCTTCTCGAGTAGGTCCACTCTTGGACTTATATGATAAAACTGCCGTAGTGAATTTAGATGTTCCATATTTTGCTGCAGAGGGGATTGATTTGAGAAAGGCTTTTTTTGAGGAGGAGCTAGATATAGGACTTATAAATATTCCCTCATCATCCATTCGCCTGGATCGTTTTGAAAAAAGAAAAAGAACCAATTCTGGAGAGCTAAGCTCTGAAAATGATTTAAGTGAGCTCTTAACTCAATATTTCAAATCCATTAAGATCGATTCCTTGAATTTCCTTGAAGGTGATCTTGCTTACCAAAATTTCTCTGGAGACAAGCCTATAACCATTAGTGAGGATGATCTCAGTATCGCACTCAAAAACTTTTATGTAGAACGCGGAAAGGATCAGGATCCGAATCAAACCTTTTTCTCTGATGAGATTGATATCAATTTCAAAGATTACTCCTTCTCGCTTGCAGGAGGGAACTACAAGGTAAATACGAATAACATCAGGTATAACTCGCTTTATCAAAGAATCGATATCGAAAACCTAGAACTGATTCCTTCAACAAATCTCGAGAGTAAGGTAGCCCTCTCGCTGATATTTCCGGAATTAGTGATGGATGGTGTTAATATTGATCGATTCTTATTTGAGAATGTGCTTGATCTGGAAAAGCTCCAAGTCGTTGGCAGTACTTTCAACCTTGAAATTAATCCTGAGATCAAGAGGGTAGATTCTTTGGAGTCTTCGGGCCCAAATCAAGGAGCGACATTACCCCAGGCCATCGACCGAATTTCGATAGGCCTCGTAGAAGCGGACCAGTCTTTATTGCAGCTTGATTACTTGATCGGAGAGGAAGATGTCCAGTCGATTGAAACTAAGTTTGACTTGATGGTGAGGGGATTTGATCTGGACTCAATTAGCTCGACGGAGGAGAATATTTCTAGCCTATTTGACCAAATAACTATTAATCTTCAGGATTTCTCTTTTGCCTTACCAGATAGCGTTCATACCCTGAGATTTTCAGATGTGGATTTGAATACAGAAACGGATGAATCTGTCTTCAGGAATTTTGAAATAATTCCAAGGAGTGTCCAAGGAAATCCTGGGAAGCCTGTTGTTGCAGCAAATATTGCAGCTGTGTCAGTTCAGAATAATAAGCTGGCCAATATCCTTGGGACTCGAACCTTCCATTTGGATCAGATTAAACTGACAGAACCTAATGTCAAAGTATACCTGGACGAAAAGGAAGACAGAATTGTCACAAAATCTCCTCCAAGAAAAGAAGTAAATGAAAAAGGCTTGATCACTTCACTTGTGCTGAATGATCTTCTGGTAGAGGAGGGGAAAGTCCAGGTGTTTAGTAAGAAGGAAAAACCTCTTCCAGCATTAGATTTTGAAGGCTTGAACATGGGACTGAGGAACCTGGATTTCGAACTTTTAAGGCAGAAACTGGAGGTTACTCCTGAGTTTTTTCTTGAAAGGGATTTTGAAGCTTCCCTTAGGAATTATACTCTGTTCACAAAAGACAGCCTCAACAGAATTGACATCGGAGACATAAAATTCGATGGGGAGAATCTTTTGGTCTCAGATGTTTGGTTTAGGCCAAATATGGGGAGGTATCGATACCTAAAGACTATTGGGTTTCAAAGCGATGCTATCGAAGCTAAACTCGACAACTTAAGTGTCCTTAATATTGATTTTCCGGAGTTCGCGAATCAAGGCAAACTTAAGGCCGAGGATATAATTGTCGACGGGCTTGATTTGGATGTCTTTAGGGATAAAAGATTGCCCCTGAAGGATAGCGTAATTCGACCGATGCCTCAGGAATTGTTAATGAGCTCTCCTTTCGGTATCGAAGTGGATAGTCTGCTTATTGAGAATTCAAGGGTGCGATATCAGGAATTTGTACCAAAGGGGCTTTTGGTCGGAACGCTCACTTTTGACTCTCTAAACGCCTCCTTGGTTCCGTTTATCGCTGTACAAGATAGTGTGGATTATCCTGTAGAGTCGTCATTTCTTTTGGCTAAAGCACTGATTGAGGGAGAGGGGGATGTGCAGCTTGCGACAAAAATGGATTTTAGTCCACCATACGTTATGGATGTCGATGTTAGGCTGGGTGAGTTTGACTTAACCAAGGCTAACCCGATGCTACAGCGAACATCCTTTATCGGAATAACTTCAGGAAAAGTCTCAGACGGTCGCTGGAAGTTTAAAATAAACGAGGATGAGGCTTGGGGAAGAATGAGGTTCTACTATGAAGATTTAAAAGTAGCTCTTCTTGATTCAGTTACTTTGGAACCGGGGCGAGGGAAGTTGGCTCTATACTCTTTCTTAGCCAATACGGCTTTGAAGAATAAGAACCCAAGAGGGCTTTTGAAGAAGAAGGTTTCAAAGAGAATTTATTTCGAAAGAGACAAATCCAAATTCATTTTCAATGGTTGGTGGAAAGCCACCTTTAGTGGGCTTAAAGGAGCCGTAGGCCTAGGCCAGGCTAAGATCCCGGCCAGGAAAGAAGATGAGTATGAAGATTTCGAGTAGGAGATACAGACTTATTTCCTAAGAATGACCTTATGGTATTCTCGCTTTTCACCCCAGGCGATTTCAATAGTATAAAGCCCTGGAGGCATCCTTTCCAGATATTCTCCTATCGCACTTCCCATATTCGTTATGTCATCAATTTCAAAATTCATGAATTGACCTGTAGGGGAGATTACTCTAATAGTGACTTCCTCATCACCATAAACTGAAGAATCTAACAATTCAATATTGAATGGATTACCAGTAGTAGGGTTAGGGAAGACTTTCCAGCTTGTTACTCCAGGAAGAGATTTAACCTGGATGGCTCTTGTTTCGCTATATGAGAACTCTCCGTCGTAATTTACTTGCTTTAAGCGATAGAAAATATCGCCTCCGCCTGCAGGAAGTTTTGTGTCAGTGAAGTCGTAAAGCTGAACCTCTTCAGAGTTACCAGCACCTTTCACTTCCCCAATTACCTCCCAATCGGTGATGTTATTAATAGATCTTTCAATTTCAAATCGATCATTTTCCCATTCGGATGCAGTAGCCCAATTGAGCTTCCCAGATCGATTGAATTCATCAAGTTCAGCTTCGAAATAGAGGAATTCCACAGGAAGAATTCGGAAGTTTTCGTATACAATGAATACGACACCGCTTCCTCCGGCTCCACCACCGAGTCTACCTGCCCCACCACCGGATCCGGTAAAGGTTGTGCCGTCCCCTCCAACTCCATCTTCACTTGCAGTTCCGCCAAGAATAACTCCATTCACCTCTCCACCGAGTCCATTACGATCAGAATTCCCGTTAAAATTGAATCCAATTCCTCCGCCACCTGCGCCAAATCCATAGGTAAATCCAGCAATCGTGAAGCTTGATCCTTCACCTCCATCACCAGGCTTGGATAGTCCTACTCCAGCACCGTCTCCTACTCCGCCAACAGCACCAACTCCGCCGCCTCCGCCACCGGCTCTGGCATGACTTGCTCCATTACCTTTTCCTCCATTACCTCCGCTATTTCCTTGGCCGGAAATTCCCGATCCGCCTACACCCATGGTATTTGTAGTTTGATCGCTAAATGCACCACCACCACCAGACGCTCCATCACTTCCATCAAGGTTGTTGAAGGAACCTCCTCCTCCTCCTCCTCCGGAATTGAGGCCAACGGTTATGTCTCCTCCGGGATCAGAAATTGTTCCCGAAACTGTAGTGGCATCTCCATTGTTACCCTTGACGTTAGCGGTTGTAGCTCCTGTACCCCCTTGGCCAATAACAATGTCTAATGACTGACCACCAGGAATCCCAGAAGTACTAGTACTAACAACAGTCGTAGTACTATAACCTCCTGCTCCTCCACCGCCTCCGGTAGGTCCCATTCCTCCTCCACCGCCACCGCCAATGGCGTAAACAGTGAATTCAGTAAGCCCCTCAGGAATATCCCAAGAATCATCACATTCGAATCTTATAATCGTTGTGCCAGAAACAGCACCATCATCAATAACATCAATACAATCCGATTCATCTGCATCTGGACAAGAGTAGGAAATAATTACGGCCCCATCTTGACTGGTTCCTCCTTGTCCTTGCAGGTAAATTAAGCTTGTAGATTGAGGGTCAGGATCTGAGGAATCCCTGGTAACATAGGTATCCCGAGCTGTACCGGAACCGCCACCATCTCCTACAAATACTCCGAGAGGCTCACCTGGGTTAACGGGAATGGTAATTTCTCCAGTTTCCCCTGCAGTACCGCCTCCTCTTGCAGAAATGGTGATCTCATCAATCCCTGCAGGAACTGTAAATGTTCCGCTGGCGTCAAACGTAGCTCCACAAACACTGAAAAAGGCAATGTTTTTGTTGTCATTAGGATCTAATGAAATTGTACAAACATCGGTTGTTTTTCGAATATCCTTGATTGTAACCTGATAGGCATCAACATCCAGATCCGTCAGAGGAATTGTAGCAAAAACGCCTCTACCATTAGATACTATAAATGATGCCGAAGTATAATCTGCTGCTGTAGTTCCATCGTTTAATTCGTAGGTCACAACATATTCTCCGTCGGGTAGATTGGTGCTTGTACCATTAATAATAACTCTTGCGGTACCTCCTGATGCTGTAGCTGAAATAGCAGTAGTGGACGTCAACTCATAGTTTGGAGTTACGTCTATCGTGCCAGTCGCTTCTATTCCGGCTATGCAATTTCCATTCAGTGGTATATTGTAAGTATAAAGGCCAGTTGTAGCACCACTTACATTTCCTGAGAATTCAATATTCCCTGTCGACGAGTTGTATGTCGCAGAGACTCCTGGTGGTAATCCATTGGCTCCAGCTACTCCATCTTGATCAATACTAGTGACGCCTGTGACAGGCTGGGTAAATTGTGTTAAGGCAGGACTACTTATACAAACACTTGGGGATTCAACAGATGTCTCTCCAACGGTAGCTAAAGCTTCCACATCCGTTATGGAGGTTGCTGCAACACTTGCTACACATCCTGTACTACTGTCGGTGTAGGATACTTCCACGGTTTTGGTTCCCGAATTGACCCATATCAAGCTTACGGAGTTACTGTTAGTACCAATTCCTCCTGAAGTAATGTTATAATCAGTTCCTTCTGTCCCTGGAATAGTCCATACATAATTGCTTTGCCCTGACTCCGTGGTGTATGTAACTTCTTCAATTTCTGCACAAACATTTGGACCAGCTTCTTCTGTGAATGTTGGTGTTGGTTCAGGGTTAATGACTATGGCTACAGCTGGAGTAGCGATAGTTCCACAAGTTGAACTTGTCACTTCCGCATAATAGTATGTCGTTCCTGCCACATTTGTCGGCGGAGTAAAGGTTTGGCCCGTTCCAACAGATGAGCCCCCCGTGTTACTATTGGTAGTACCATTTGAGAACCATTCATAGGTAATAGTCCCGGTACCACTACCCTCAACGAATAAATCCGTAGGGGTGTCATTGAAGCAATACGTTGCCCCCGTAGGATTTGAGGTTATTTGAGTTCCTGGTGTTACAACAATTTCTACGACATCAGAAACGTCTGAACTACAATCAGAATTTGCTACAACATAATAATAGTTACTTCCAACAGTGGTGCTTGGTGGTTGATAGCTTTGACTGGTTGACACGGAAGTTCCACCTGAAGGAAGCCCTGTGGTGTTTGTGAACCATTCATAGCTAATCGTTCCAGTTCCAATCGCGGTTGCCGTTAATGAGGCTGTTGGGATTCCTTGGCAGACCGTTTCACCGATTGGTTGCACCGTGATTTGGGTTTCAGGTGTCACAACAACCTCTACAATATCAGATGTAGCCGATCCACAAACTGGACTTGAGGCTATAGCATAATAAAACGTGCTACCATCGACAGAGGTTGGGATTGAAAAAGAAGGCCCTGTGCCTACAGATGTACCTCCAACAGTTGTGTTGGAAGTGTTTGAGAACCACTCATAGGTTATGCTACCTGTTCCGGATGCAGCTACTGTTAATTCGGCCCCAGTCGTATTTTGACAAAGACTTGTAGCAACAGGTTGGGTCGTAATTACTGTTGGGGGATTCACTACGTGTTCCCCTGAAACGGTTGAAGTGACTGGACTTCCGCAATCACTATCAACAATTACAAAATAATAAAGGCTTCCATCAGTGGTAGATGGAGGAGTGAAGCTATTTGAGTTTGTTCCAACAGGAGTAATTGTCCCTGAACTAGTTGAGTTTTCCGTGTTGCTATACCACTGATAGTTTAGAGTTCCGGTTCCTGAAGCCGTTACCGTTAATGTTGGGAAAGTGTCTCCAATACAAACAGGGCTAGGAGTCGAGCTGCTCGGCTGGACGTCAATAGAAGTGTTTTGGTTAACTATGAATGCTCCGGAGACATTAGATGTTACATTAGGCCCACAGGTACTTGAGACCTCTACAAAATAGTAATAGGTTCCTAGGTCATTAGCAGGTGTGTATGTGTTCGAGTTTGTACCAACAGCTGTGATATTACCGGTAGAAGTTGAGTTTTGATCATTTCTATACCATTGATA
>CAZLUY010000442.1:0-2144 GCA_964562785.1 uncultured Limnohabitans sp.
TATCTCCCTTAGCAAACCTCCATCTCAGCGTGAATCTTACGCCTTGATTACTTCTGTATTGTCTGAAGTTAGAATCAATGTCGGCAAAGTTGATATCCGCTTTGATCACCTGAGTTCTAAAAATATCCGTCGCATTCACAGCTATCGTCAATTTATCATCCATGATAGATTTGGTAACTCCTGCATCTACCCAGCCAAAACCAGCTAGTTTGCCTTGTCCCCAAAGCTGTGGGCCTAGGTACATTCCCATTAATTCAAGTTTAAATCCTTTAGGCAAATTCAAATTGTGTTGAGAACGAACCATCCATGATACTTGAGATACATCCAATAGGTCATCTCCAATTTGAGATGTGAATTGGTTATAGTTTACCTGAACCATGTTAGAAGTACCCCACCACTCACGAATCTGAACAGGTACAATCCCTCGGAAATTAGCGTTCTTCGTATTGTCAAAGTTGTCCGTGTATGTAGTTGTTGTTCTGTCTTCCTCATTTTGAACGAACACCTGCATGAAAGCATCCTCTGTCACACTATAACCTACCGTGAACTGGTACATCCCTTTGACCACATGATTCATTTCAAAGTTATTTGAGTATTGAGGTCTTAGATTTGGGTTACCCCTCTCAGAAGTTAGCGGGTCTATGTAATAGACAAATGGATTCAATAAACGATAATTCGGACGCGTAATTCGTCTATTCCCTGTATAAACAATCTGGTAATTATCACTGATTTTATGCTGTAAGAAAGCGCTTGGGAATAAATTGAAATATTCTTGAGTATTGATCGAATCCAATGTCACTGAATTACCTTGGATATCAGAATACTCTCCTCTTAATCCCACCTGGAAAGATAGCTTCTCAGATATCTGCCCCTTATAAGAAGCATAGGCTGCAAGGACATTCTCGTTATAGATGAACTGATTACTATTCGGGTCAGGCTCAAATGGTCCTTCTTCCACAGATCTGCTTAGGTCAAGATTATTGTCCGAATCAACCCAAGAGCCCTTAATACCAGTCTCAAGAATGCCTCCCTTCTTACCAACAGGCTTCACAAAGTCAACCTTGGAGGTAAAAATGGTATAGTACATGTCGTTCAGGGTGAGAATTTCATCCATATATCCACCATCCACATCATCTCCTGTCCAATAAGTGTTTGAGAGTAAGGATTCTGAATCAGTTTTCATTCTTGTGAAATCTACATCAGCAGAAAGCTTGGTCCCTAAAGTATCTAGTTTCCCTCCATAATGAAGGTTCGCAAAAATTCTATTTCCATCACCCATCTGGTCATTCTCTGAAGACAAAAAGCTTTTCTCCTCCTGGCCTGGGCTTGTGATCTCTGTAAAAGAAGTACTTACGTTTTTATCGTTATTCGCAGAGGCCTGGAAGTTTAATCCGAGATTATGGTTTTGATTTATCTCATAGTTGATTGCACCATTCGTAAACCAATTTTTATTACGCTGATTGATCTTAGAATCCTGACTGAAATTTGAAACTCCATCTTCGAGAGTAAAATTTCTTTCAATATCCAGCTCATTCACGACGGCGTATTGATTATGATTCACGTTTAAATTGGTGCTCCACTTTCCTTTTTTCACATTAAATGCTACACCACCGATTGGCGCCCATTGACCATTATATTGACCACCGGCCTGCACATTTCCAAATACTCCATCAACCGTATTCTTTTTAAGAACAATATTGATTACCCCAGCAGAACCTTCCGCATCGAAGCTTGCAGACGGATTATTGATTACCTCAAGACTCTTGATATTCTCCGCAGGCATAGCTCGTAGGAAATTAGCGAGGTCCGTAGAGCTCATATAGGTCTGGCGATCATTAATCATTACCACAACCCCAGTTCTACCATTCAGATTGATGTTTCCATCCTGATCGACATAGATGCCTGGAGACCTACCAATAACATCAAGGACATTTGATCCTTCTGCCATGACCGTGCCTTCTACATTGACAATAGTCTTATCAGGTTCAATGATAATTTCAGGCCTGGTTGACTGTACCGTAACTTCATCCAATCCAGTAGCTTCCTGCTGAATGGTCAAAGTACCCATGTCCTTTTGAAGACCTGGTTTCAATTCGAACGGTTCTGAGGAATACGTCTCAAACCCAATTGATGAAACTACTAAT
>CAZLUY010000443.1:0-4276 GCA_964562785.1 uncultured Limnohabitans sp.
CTCATGGATGGCCATGTTTTCATTAAACATGTTGAGAATCTCACTGGATCTCTGTGAGTATAACATGGTTTATCAGTTTTCAGCCACGAAGTTTTTGGAACATTTCCTTTACATCGCAGGAGCAATGAATAACATCTCGAAGGAGGGCTTTTCTCTATGGGATGATCAGGATCAATTCTTCTATGATGTACTTCATAGACCGGGCGAAGCCTCTAAGAAGATGAGAGTTAGATCCATTGTAGGAATCATTCCTTTCTTCGCTGTGGAGCCCATCAGAGAAGAGCTTTTTAAAGGTCTACCAGAGTTTAAGAAAAGGTTGGATTTCTTCATGCGAGAAAAGCCGGCTCTTGCCTCATTGGTATCAAGTTGGGTTCAGCCAGGCTTGGATAAACGACGATTATTCTCATTGCTTCGTGGTCACAGAATGAAGAGTGTGCTGAAGCGTATGTTAGATTCAGATGAGTTCCTGAGTGATTTTGGTATTCGGTCCTTATCTAAGTATCATGAAAAGAATCCATATGAGTTTGACCTCAATGGTCAGAAGCTTTCTGTAAGCTATACCCCTGGAGAATCCGAAACTAGAATGTTTGGCGGAAATAGTAATTGGAGAGGGCCTATTTGGTTCCCTATCAATTATTTGATCATAGAATCATTGAAACGTTTTGACTTCTATTATGGTGGAGATTTTTCCATAGAACATCCTACAGGCTCAGGCAATTTCATGACCATGGATATGGTCGGTAAAGAACTGTCCATGAGGCTAATGAAAATCTTTATGCAAGATAAAGACGGGAATAGGCCTGTTTATGGTAAGGAGAAGAAAATGCAGGAAGATCCTCACTTCAAAGATTATGTCCTATTCTACGAATACTTCAACGGGGATAATGGTTCTGGACTTGGAGCGTCTCATCAAACGGGCTGGACTGGACTCGTGGCAGAACTAATTCATAGCTATTACAAGCCAAAAGGCGATAACGATTATAATGTCCCTGCTACCTTATTTAGAACCTAACAGATTAGAAGCTGGCTGCGATGAAGTGGGTCGGGGTTGTCTTGCTGGTCCTGTCATGGCTGCTGCCGTGATATTACCTGAAGACTATTCCAACCAATGGATTAACGATTCCAAAAAATTGAGCAAATCCAATCGGGAGGAGCTGGTGGATGAAATAAAATCGAATGCCCTGGCCTGGGCAGTAGCAGAGGCAACAGTAGCAGAAATTGATCGAATCAATATTCTTAATGCTTCATTTCTAGCAATGGAAAGGGCAATCAAACAATTGAGTAAATCACCCGATCATCTTTTGATTGATGGAAATAGATGGAAATCAAAATTGGAAATACCTGCAACCTGCGTAATCAAGGGAGATGGAAAGTATGCGAGCATTGCCGCTGCGTCCATTCTGGCCAAAGTGAAGCGCGATCAATTTATGGCTAGTCTTGCTAAAGAATTTCCATACTATGGTTGGGAATCCAATGCTGGATATCCTACGAAAAAGCACAGAGCAGGTATTGAGGAGCATGGTGATTGCAAGTGGCATCGTCAAAGTTTTACCCTGCTAAAAGGCCAGCTTAACCTCGGGATATAAAAAAAAGCGATGAGTTTCCTCATCGCTTTTTTCATATTAATTAAGGGTAGATTATTTCTGTTTCTTGATAATTCTTTGGAAAACTAATTTTCCAGCTCCAGCTTTCTTGCTGATTGGTTTTATCACCATCTTATCATCTCCAAGCTCAATGATTTCTGCTTGCTTGATGTTATCCTTTTCATGGATGCTAAGTAAGTTTCCTGAAGCCAACTCAATTCTAGCCTTCTTCAATACCACCTTCTGATTTTCAAAATCAGTGTATTCAAGAATATCCCCAGACTTGAACTTGTAAACTGTATTCTCAAGTCTAAAATTGATTTTCGCCTCTATCCCACTTCTAAATTCAGGACCACTGGTCAAATATTGAGGGGATGCCTTTACTTTTTCAATGCCATCAAAATGCACCAATTGCCACTCACCCACCAGATCTTGATACTGAATCTGGCTCGTATTCATGGTGAGCCAAAGAAATAATGTAGTAATCAATGAAAGTCTCATGCCCCTTGATTGGCAATTTCCTTGCCAACAAAGACTTTAGGGCAAAGTGATCAATATAAAATACTGATTTTCAATGATTTAATAAATTCAAGAGAATTCCTTTACAGATAAAAAAGGAATCCACTCCTCCGCATTTTTCTCTGCATAATCAACTATAAAATAAGATAGGGATGGCTTAAAAGGCTCTTTACTCAGCTTCATTCCAACTTGATCAGGTAATTTATCGCCCTTCTTGACATTACATCGGTGGCATGCAGTGGCCAGGTTTGTCCAATTGCTTTTCCCTCCTTTGGATCTTGGAACGACATGGTCTACCGTCAATTGCTTGGTACTACCACAGTACAAACATTCCCCTTTATCCCTTCGAAACAAGTTGTTCCTTGTTAGCATCACTCCTTTGTAAGGAATGTTTTTATATTGATTCAGACGAATAACTGCAGGGTAGTCGAAGCTTTGAGTGACTGTTCGGATTTTAAGTAGCTCGTAATTGGAAAGGCAATTGGCCTTATTCATTAAGCAAAGCACAATTGCCTTTTGAACATTTACCACAGAAACCGGTGAGTGGTCTAAATTCAATACCAAAACTCGCTTCTCCATATCACTCTAAAATAGACCTTGTTTCACAAACCGCCTCTTCAGCGTAATTGTTCGTCAGGATTCTCTCCCATTCAAGGGTATCAGTAACCTTCACCTTATTGTGTAACCAAAGAACCTCATCAGCACCGAGATATAAAGAAATCCCCAATACTCTATTGGAGGTATTTTTTAGGACCAAGATATCTCCTGGCATGGCTCTTTCCTCTTCAATTATTCGACCTGGAAGTGGATCCATACTGATGGAACAGCCACCAATTGAGAACACCAAGGGTAAGAACCAACTGTGATCTATACCGAAAATGGTCCGTCCACCGTGTTGAAATGGAGTATTTAAAAATTTTAATGAGGCTTCAATTAGCTCCTCACTGCTCGCTTTAAGAATATGACTTCGAACAGAACCCGTGAATCCAACATGGTCTTTCCAGTTAAACAACTCTATCTCTGAAAAATGAAGTCTACTTCCTGGAAGGAGATATAAGTTCGTGCCTAAATACTCAATGGCGGCAATGGGGCTGTTTACGACCTGATAGTCTGAAGAGTTAAATCGCTGATAATCCGCTCCAGTAATTTCTTTTAAAGATTCACTGGTGATCCAACCAATGATCCCACTATCTATTTGGTGAATCTTAAACCACTTTCTATCTGGAGTTAGTGCTGAAACTTCGTAGCATTCCCCAAAGAGTAATTGACAAAAAAGAGAAGATTCAAATGATGGAGATGAGTAAACAGGTAAAATGGAGAGTCTGCAAATGCCGTATGCGTCAATTAAGGGCCATTCTTTGAATTTCTCTTTTGGCATCTTTCTCTTTCAGATCCTGTCTTTTATCATGAAGTTTTTTACCTCTACCAAGGGCAATTTCCATCTTTGCTAACCCTCGGTCATTGATAAATATACGAACCGGAATCATAGTAAGTCCCTTTTCCGCAGACTTAGTTTTTAATTTTTCCAGCTCCCTTTTGCTTAGTAATAACTTCCTATCTCTGACAGGTTCATGATTGTAAGAAGCTGCCATGCTGTAGGGTGCGATGTGCATTTGTCTAACAAATAGCTCTCCCCTATTAAAGACGCAAAAAGCCTCTGTAAGAGAAACCTTGCTTTCCCTAATTGACTTTATCTCTGTCCCTTTCAAAACCATCCCAGCCACATAAGTATCAATGAACTCAAATTGATGACTCGCCTTGCGGTTTTTGATATTGATAATCTTTTCGAATTTCTTGGGTTTCGCCATCTTATAGTCTCATTTTCGCCAATGGAGTTACATCCATATCGGAGAATTCATTTGCGAGATATTTGTAATGAGCTGCCATCGCTATCATTCCAGCATTGTCCGTGCAATACTCAAATTTGGGTATAAAAAGTTCCCATCCCTTTTTCTCACTTAATTCTTTCAAGGTATCTCTTAATCCAGAATTAGCCGATACACCACCTGCAATGGCAACATTATTGATCCCATTCTCCTTAGCAGCCTTCTCCAATTTAATGGTGAGCATTTTTATGAGCGTATACTGAATGCTTGCACATAGATCTTCAAGGTTTTCTTGAATGAAATTAGGATTAGTTTCCAGCTGATCACGTAAAAAGTACATCACAGCTG
>CAZLUY010000444.1:0-2817 GCA_964562785.1 uncultured Limnohabitans sp.
GGCCAACCCTCACTTTTTGAAATAAAAATCAGAAAATGACTTCTCTGATAAGCCTTCTTTACCTCTTCAGCTGTCTTATTTCCACGAAGAGTTACGAAATCATTTAATCCATAATCATTGACAGATTCAATTAGTGATTCCTTCAAGGCTCCTTCTCCAAACAAATCAAGCCTTGCATTTAAACCTTTCTCCCGTAATTTTTTACAAACCTCAATTGAAATATTGGGCTGTTTTCCTTCATCCAGGGTTCCCACGAATAGTAATCTTAATTCCTTTCCCTCCTTAATTATTCTAGGTTTCGTATCCATTATATCCTTAACAGAATATGATGCAGTAAAGAAGGGCTTTATATTTTTGCTTTCATTTGGCCATTGTCCATAAACGAGGACTGACATATTCTTCGATAATGAGGTGTTCCCTAAAATGCGCTGCTGTATTTGATAACTTTTTGGCCGATAGGCCTCCTTATCCCAGTTACCAGCGTATTTGGCGGTTTTGACCTTTGCAGGAAAAAAAACCTGAGCAAAAGCACCGATTAGCCCCATATTCCCAGGGCATCTCAAGTGGATGTGGTCAGCATTTCGCATTGCCTTTAATGCCTGCAATAGAATACCTGGCAGGGAGATTACCGTTTTAAGCGCATCCTTTGCTGAGGTTGTATTGAATTCAGAAACGGGGAATCTTCTGATGTTTTGATGTTCGAATGGAATATCGATCGCATCAGGTTCCATGTTATCGGTGAAAGGTGCCAATATTCCTATTTCGTCAACGTGCCTGGCCCAAATATTCATCTCCCTGACATAGGGTCCATAAGCATAAATCTTATTCCCTGCCAGCTTATGAACTACATGCCCCACAATCAGAAATTTCATCCTTTAGACAATAGTTGACTGTAGAAATCCAAATTTTTCTGACAAATCACCTCTGGCTTAAACTTGCCATAAACCTTCTCCCTGGCAGCTAAGCCTATTCGTTCGAACCCTTCCCTTTCAGAAAGAGCGTCGATAATTGTTTCAGCAATAGATTCTGAGCTAA
The DNA here is from genome assembly GCA_964562785.1 of uncultured Limnohabitans sp. Taxonomy (GTDB): domain Bacteria; phylum Bacteroidota; class Bacteroidia; order Cytophagales; family Cyclobacteriaceae; genus Algoriphagus. The sequence continues at coordinate 1,036 of CAZLUY010000444.1, forward strand.
AAGGGTCACAAAGCCAGCCATTGACTCCATGATCGATAGTTTCTGGACCTGGTCCTTTATCAGAGAAGATCACTGGCTTCCCCATGGCCATAGCCTCTGGAGCCACGAGTCCTTGAGTCTCCATATGTGAGGGAAAAACACATAGCTCCGCCTGTTCATAGAATCCTGGCAAATCATCGTGAGAAACAGGACCATGAAATCTAACAGCTTGTAGCTCTTCAGCAGTACAAGTTCGCTTTAAATACTCAGTGTACTTTTCTCCTGGGGCATAAATTGAATCTCTTCCATATACCTCAAGATGAACTTCAGGAAACTTATCTCTTACCTTCGGTAAAGCCTGAATAAGCTGCCTAATTCCTTTCTTTTCGCAGACAGTCCCAGCAAAAACAAGGCGACCCGGATCGACTTTTTCTGGATCGGCATGATAAAATTTTTCTAAAGGAACAGGGTAATTAATAACTTCGGTAGGTCGCCCATGAAAAGACAGCAAGTTACCAGTGTGTTCTTTGACATACTCTGAAACGGCTATGAATGCATCCACCTTAGAAAATGATCTTTTCTCCTGAAAGCCCTTCCATTTTTGGACAGGCCTATTCTCCCCTTCTGCGAAGAAATGATGACCACCATGCAAGCGAATCACATAGGGAATTCTGGGGATTTTTTTTAAAAAGGCAAAGTTTAGCTCCGAGCCTTCCACGATGTCAACCGGATGGTCTCTATGTACTTCTTTTAGAGCTTTGTAAAGATTTTTGAAATTCTTTCTCCAGGACAAAAACTTTGAACTATCCCTTGGCACCGAAATAACTGTGACTCCACCAATATTTTCTTTTTCGAGAAAGCTTACACTCCCCATTCCCAGGACCGTGACTTTGTGCCCTCCCTTGATCAATTCCTTACTAAATGTACTCAGGAATGTCCCTATTCCTCCATAAATGGAACCGGGCCGAGGAAACTCCTGTGACAAAAAACAAATATGCATTAGTTAACTGTTATGCTCTTGTTGGTCAAACTCTGTAAATCTCTGGCAATTCTTTTTGAGGCAGATACCGAAGAATCGGTATAACCCGCTATTCTCTCCAACCATTTGGTTCTATCGGGGGCCATTTCATCAGGCTTATCAATAATATCCCTTACCGCACTTTTTATTTCCTCCTGAGAATTTGCCCAAACCACTGCATCCCAATCCCCCATGGATCGGAAATGCTGGAACCTATAAATGTCCATTACCGTCCAAACCTGATTAGGCTCATGGTCATAGTTTAAATACAAGCCAGGTCTGTCAAACCAACTAAAATCCAAGGCCATGGTAGATCCAATATTTACCACTGTGGCGCAATGATAGCTGAGGTTAACCAAATGATAAATATCCTCCGGGTAAGGGAAAAAATCACTCCAGAATTTCCCCTTATGCCAATGTGGTGGAAGATGTTTGATTTCAGCGTGTTTATCCAAAACCCACTGATAACGTTTTGCAGTCTCTACTGGGACTTGTCTGAAAAGAAGCTCAATATCTTCCTCACTTTCTAAAGCTTCTGCAACATCATATAAATATTTAGCATCGTGAGGCGAAGTTTTCTCATCACAACCTGAAAAACAAACCCAATTTTTGTTAGGATCAAGATTGTACTTAGAGGCAAATTCCTCCCGGGATAAAATCTGATCTTCCTTTGAATAGAAGTCAAATTGAGGAGTGCCGGTTACTAATATTTGATTCTCTGAAATTTCAGGATAGTAGTTTAAAAGCTCCGATTTCATATAATCTGACCAAACAGTATAGAAATC
>CAZLUY010000445.1:0-10433 GCA_964562785.1 uncultured Limnohabitans sp.
GATCGTCAAGTCTATTCTTTATTTCGAACTCTGCCAAATAATTATTGGGATCTCCAAGATGTGCATGGTAAGCAAGGTTCATCACACGTTTTAAGATCTTAATATTCTCAAAGGTTTTCATCGCTTCCGATTGATTTCGGATCTTCTGTAGGTCCTTTTCAGGAGTTTCAGTTTCAAGAAATTCTTCAACCAATAGATCTAATTCCTTTTCAGCTGACTCCGCTGTTACCCCATCTTCCATTTTTCCAGAGAACACCGATAATCCTGGGTCCACGGAGCCAAGAATATACGATCCTATGGTAGAGAAGAGTTTGCCATTTTTGACCAATTTATCTTGGAGTATAGAAGAATTCCCAAAACCCAATAAATCTGTTATCAAGTCTGCCTCAAAGTATCCGTTATCCCCTCGGGCAGGCATTTTATAGGCCTTGTAAAGGGAGTCTGTTGGAACGTTTTTATAAACTGACTTCTCCTTACGAACAGACTGTTTTGGTTCGATAATCGGCATAGGACGAGCCTTGTTTGAAGGCTTGATTCCTCCAAACCATTTTTCAACTAATGACTTGACCTTTGCTTTAGATATGTCTCCAGCAATAACAAGGATTGCATTATCTGGAGAATAATGCATTTCATAAAAATCAATCACATCCTCCTCAGTGTATCCTTCCACATGGTCAAGGCTCTCCCCAATAGTTGGCCATCGGTAGGCATGTCTATCATAGGCCAGAGCCCGTAAATGGTGGAAAGCATCCCCATAAGGCTGATTCAAGTAGCGTTGCTTGAACTCTTCTAAGACCACTTTTCTTTGCGTCTCGATGGTCTTGGCGGTCAAGGAAAGCTGGAACATTCTATCAGACTCTAGCCAGAGAGCAGTTTCTAAATTGACAGCAGGCAAAGAGATGTAATAATTGGTGATATCAGGACTGGTAAAGGCATTGCATGAACCTCCTGCATGGTCAAGTATTCGGTCAAAATGTTTGGCATTTTTGGATCCACCAAACATGAGGTGTTCAAAGAAATGAGCTAAACCGCTTTTGCCTTCTACTTCATGACGTGAACCTACCTTATATAAGAGATTAACCACAGCCATTTGGGTGCCGGGATCTTCTAGTAAGATTACCTCGAGGCCGTTGTCAAGGAAGAATTTATCGAAGGAATTTTCGCTCATATACGCTGGCAAAGCTAAGCTTTTGAATGATTAGATAATAAAACTTAGGGATGGCCTGTTTTTGTTTACGAGAAGTCAATTTTTGCCTTTGATGTAAGCCTCAAAAAAAAATCCCAAAAAAATCCGAACTTTCAACGCAGTTTGTTGCTTGGTTCTAAAACCACCACACCCAAATGAAAAAACACGGCATCTCCCTAAGGGATTCAAACCAATTTTCTGACTTTTTTCTGGACTATATAGAAGGCAAAGAGTCTTTGAAGCCGTTTTATACTCATTTACCAAACATCTCTGCTTTTGGTGATGCTATCAAATCCAAGAACTTTCCTCAATCTAACAGAGAAGTATTGGTAGATGCTCTGAATCATCAATATGATGGTTTGGAAACTACTGAAGCCGTTAGTACCAATATAGCTTCCTTGGGAGAAGGGAATACTTTTACGGTCACCACAGGACATCAGCTAAACTTATTTACCGGGCCTTTATACTTTATTTACAAGATAGTCAGCACAATCAACCTAGCCAGAAAACTCAAGGAGGTCTATCCAGAGAATAATTTTGTACCTGTTTATTGGATGGCGAGTGAGGATCATGATTTTGATGAGATCAACTATTTCAAACTTGATGGGAATAAGTACCAGTGGAATAGTGATCAAACCGGTGCAGTGGGTGAGTTTGAATTGGATGCTTCATTTAAGGAATTTCTCAAGGATGTTTCTTTTTCGGCTGAGGTTTTTCTTGAGGCCTATAGAGGATCCAAGACTTTAGCCGAGGCTGTTTTGAAATATGTCGACGGACTTTTTAATGAATATGGCCTAGTTGTTTTGGATGCTAATACTCGTGATCTAAAAAGAGAATTTAGCGCGGTAATGAAGGAGGATGTTTTTGGACATACTCCCTTTGAAAAAGCAACAGCCAACACGGAGCAACTAGAAGCTCTTGGATATAAGGGTCAAATCTTCCCTAGAGAAATCAATTTCTTTTACTTGGACCAAGGGTGTCGAGAAAGAATTGAAAGATCTGGAGATAGGTATGTTGTATTAAATACCGATATCAGTTTCTCTGAGACTGAAATGAAGGAGGTAATTAATGAGACCCCAGAGAAATTGAGTCCAAACGTTGTATTGCGTCCATTATACCAGGAAACCATCCTTCCAAACCTTGGCTATCTCGGTGGCCCTGCTGAAGTTGTGTATTGGTTACAATTAAAAGGAGTCTTTGACTTCTTCAAGACTCCGTTTCCGGTTTTGTTGCCAAGGAATTTCGGATTGCTATTGGATCCACTCTGTCGAAAGAAAATAAAGGAGTTGGATTGGGAGGTCAAGGATATCTTTCAAGATTTCACCTCATGGAAAAAGAACTACGTGAAGGAGCAAGCCAATGAGGATATTAATATGGAGAAGGAAAGGCTGGCGCTATCTGAAATTTATGAAGGCGCGGCTATTCAAGCATCGGAGCTAGATCCCACGCTAAATGATGCCTTTCAGGCTGGGAAGGTAAGATCTCTAAAAATCATTGATCAGATGTGCCGTAAGTTACGGAAGGCGGAGGAGAGGAGACACAAAGTGACTTTTGATCGCTTAGATGCGATTAGTGAAAAGATAAGGCCAGGCGGTTCGCCACAGGAGAGGGTTGTGAATATGATGCAATTTTATTTGGCAAAGCCTGAATTGATTGAATCACTTATTGAATCCTTTGACCCGCTCGATTTTAAAATGTGGGTATTCGAAGTAGAATGAATTCCAAGGCTGAGCTTAGGAAAAGATTCAAGGAGCTACGACAGCAACTGAATCCTCAGGAGATAGAAAACCTGAGCCAGAATATTTTTTCGCATTTACTTCTCTTTTTGGATAAGCATCCCGAACTACAAATCATCCATCTTTTTTTACCTATTAAAAAACTGAAGGAGGTTGACACTCTCTTTTTACTTCCAGAATTGCATAAGAGAAAGATTCAAGTTCTCACTTCCAGTCTTAGCAATGATGGAGTGATGCAGACTGTTTTACTTAAAGAGAATCATGTTCTTCATGAAGACAATTGGGGAATACCCGTTCCAAACCCCTTGATTGACTTTGGAAGTAATCGAATAGATTTGGTTTTGGTTCCCCTCTTAGTTTGGGATAAGGCAGGTAACAGGATAGGTTATGGAAAAGGGCACTATGATAGATTTCTTCAAGATCTTCCTGAGGGTACCCTTAAAATTGGGCTGAGTTTTTTTGATCCGGTTATAGAACCCCTGGAAATGGAGTCTCATGACGTTGCCTTGGATAAAATTATCTACCCAGAAGGAATTTGGGAAGTATCTTAAGTTCAGGAAACGCGTTTTTTCGAATCTTTCAAATTTTATGAGGGTTCATTAAGAATTTTTACCCTACGGACTCAATTTTGACAAAATTTATTAATGAAAGGGCTAATTTTTGACCCATGAGAAAAAATATTTAAGTTTTTTTCATGAAATATGGCTTCAAAAAAAACCGGCTTGAAATTATATTTCAAAAAGGGGGAAAGAGCAAATTTTAATTGGTGCGTTTAAAAGAAAGCCGATTAAAAAATTTCGCTAAAAAATATTTTCCCAAAGCATCTATTTTTAACTCCGATAATAACGGCGCCATTATCCAAATATTGTTTCGAGAAGGCTATTATTTCCGCATTTCTATGTTAAGAAAATTTAATATTCGCCTCTTTTCCAAATAATCATCTAATCCGTCCTTTTGACCCCTTTTTCGACCGTTCTTACTCCTTAAAGGCCTTTATTTGTACTATAACCTAAAATGGTTGTATTTATAAATGATAATTGAGTTTAAAATTGATTTTTAAGTAATTAATAATGTGTTATATCATGTTAAAAATTGTTAGAAAGCATATTTTGATATCTGTTTCAAATAATTTTTCTTTACACCTCAACTAAATTTTAAACCTTATGAGAAAAGCTTTACTCTATGTTGTTGCGCTTTTCACCATGACCCTCAGTTTCGAGGTGATGGCGCAGCAACGGGTGATTACCGGTCAGGTAATCTCCGAGGAAGACGGACTTGGGTTGCCGGGTGCAACCGTCCTCGTTAAGGGAACGACAGTAGGTACTACCACCGACCTGGATGGTAACTATTCTATTAACGTCCCTGACGGTTCGGATATTCTTATTTTCTCTTTTGTTGGTCTTGAGACCGCAGAGGAGGCAATTGGAAATCGAACCGTGATTAATGTTACTCTCATGACAGACGCCTCACAACTATCAGAAGTGGTAGTAACGGCGATTGGTATTGAGAGGGAGAAAAAGGCTTTGGGTTATGGTGTTACCTCTGTAGGTAACGAGCAACTCGAAAACCGACCAGAACAAGATGTGGCAAGAGTGCTGCAAGGTAAAGTTCCAGGTGTGAACATTACCTCAACCAATGGTATGTCTGGTTCTGGTACAAACATGGTAATTAGAGGTTATTCCTCTGCTACTGGTTCTAACCAGCCATTGTTTGTAGTAGATGGTGTTCCTTTCAACACCAACACCAACAACCAAAACGGCTTTACCCGTGGTGGTGCGACTACTTCTTCAAGATTCCTTGATATTGATCCAAACAATATCGAGAGTATGTCTGTATTGAAGGGTCTTTCTGCGACTGTACTTTATGGTGATCAAGGTCGTAACGGTGTAATCCTTATTACTACTAAGTCTGGTGCTTCTAAAAGAAAGGCAGCTGAGATTACGATTAACCAATCGATTTTCTCAAACACAGCAGCTTCTCTTCCAACTTATGGTACTACTTATGGTAATGGTTTCCAGCAAACTCCAGGTCTATTCTTCTCTAACTTCGGTCCAAGATTGGATGAGGGAAGAACTATCAATCACCCATATGCAGTATCTGGTGTAGCTTACGTAAGAGAAGCTTTCCCAGAGTTTTGGGTTGATGGAATTGTAGGTGGTACTCCTGTTCAATATGAGTACAAGTCTTATCCTGACGTTTCTGAGATTTTCTTCCAGACTGGTTTGATCAGTAACACATCTGTTCAAATTGCTGGTGGATCTGATAGAACTGGTTATTCTGCTAGCTTCGGTTACACTGACGAAGAAGGATATGTACCTGGTAATGAATTGAAAAAGTATAACTTCGGTTTAGGTGTGAATTCAGCTATTACCGATAAGTTATCTGTTCGTTCTTCCTTTACATATGCTATTACTGATCTTGAGTCGCCACCAGTAAACGCGGCATTCGGTTCTGGTCCTTCTGGTGGTGTACCATCTGTTTTTGCTCACGTATTGTATACTCCTCGTTCAATCGACCTTGGAGGACTTCCATTCGAAGAGCCTGTTCAAAACAGACCAACATACTACAGAAATAACAACGGTATCTTGAATCCAAACTGGCTTGTTAAGTATTACGAGAATACATCTGATGTAAGCAGATTCTTTAACTCAACTTCGTTGATTTATGACCTTACCGATGATTTCTCCATTACTTACAGAATTGGTCTTGATACCTATACTGAAACTCAGGAGACACGTTATAACAAAGGTGCTCTAGGTGTTTCTCAGGCAGTAGGTTCTGGTGTTTATACTTCTGTAGCGATCACTAACACTATCTGGAATCAGGATTTGGTCTTGAACTGGAAGCATCAGTTTAGCGATAAGTTTGGTATGTCAGCCCTTCTTGGTGGTAACACCAGATATGACAACTATGAGCAGTATGGTCTTTCATCTCAGGGACAATTGGCTTTCGGACTTTTCCGTCACCAAAATTTCCAAACTACATCTTCTAGAGATGCAGTTGATGGTGGAATCTTGAACTTTACCCAGGAAGAAAGAAGAATGGGTATTTACGCTAACGTAACACTTGATTATTCTAATTTCTTGTACTTTAATCTTTCTGCTAGAAATGACTGGACTTCAACTGTAGAGCCTGAGAATAGAAGAATCCTTTATCCAGGTGCTTCTGTATCCTTTATCCCAAGTACTGCCTTCAACTGGAATTCCAGTACGGTTAACGACTTGAAGTTGAGATTAGGATATGGTACTTCTGCAGGTTTCCCAAGACCATATAGAACAAGAAACGTATTGTCTCAGACTGCGAGAGCATTCGACATCGATGGTGTGACAACTCAAACTCAAGCAGTATCTAACACACTTGGTAACCCTAACTTGAAGCCTGAGCTTCATGAGGAAATCGAATTTGGTGTGGAAGCTGTTATGTTCAATAACAAGTTGAGATTCGATCTTTCTTTGTATCAGAAGAATACAAATGATTTGATTACTCAGTCACCAATTGATCCAGCTACTGGATTTACTTCTACTGCGATCAACATTGGTAAGATCAGGAACAGAGGTATTGAATTCCAGGCTACGGTAACTCCAGTTTCTACAGCTTCAGGGTTCACATGGAATTCTACCATTAATTATGGTATGTACAGGACAGAGACTCTTGAGCTAGGCGCTGGACTTGATCAGATTGTTGTTGCTGGTTTCACTAACCTTGGAAACTTTGCTGTTCCAGGAGAGCCATTCAACGTAATCAAGGGTATTGGATTCGAAAGAGATGAGCAGACAGGACAGCCAATTATCTTGTCCAACGGTCTTCATAAGCCATCAGCTGATCTAGTTACTCTAGGTGATCCTAACCCAAGATGGAACGGATCATGGATCAACACTTTCAGCTGGAAGGGATTCACTTTGAATGCTATGCTTGAGTATAGACATAAGGGTGCTGTCTTCTCTAACACTGTAACTGCAACTCTTGCTAGAGGTGTAACAAAAGATCCAGTAATCGACAGAGAACTTACTTTCATCATGCCAGGTGTGAAGGAAGATGGAACTCCTAACGATATCCAGATTACTGCATCTAACTACTTCTTCTCTGGATACCAGGGTGCAACAGATGAGCCAAACGTATTTGATGGTTCTATGATTAGACTGAGAGAGGTTTCTCTTGGTTATGAATTGCCAACTTCATTGATGGCTAAGACTCCTTTCAAGAGAGCTTCTATTGCAGTTAGTGGTAGTAACCTATGGTTCAACGCACTTAATTTCCCTCCAAACATGAACTATGATGTTGATGTATTGGGAACTGGTGTTGGTAACGGTCTTGGTTTCGACTTCGTGACTGGACCTAGCTCCAGAAGATTTGGTGGAACGGTTACACTTACATTCTAATCCCCAAAACTGAAGAAAAATGAAAAGAAAATTATATAGCCTCATGATCGCTGCAAGTATGATCTTTGTAGCATCGTGTGACCTTGATTTGCAGGAAGATCCAAACGCAGTAAACGCAAGTACTGCTGATACGGACTTTCTATTGAACAGTATTCAGCTTGGATACCAGGGTGTATTCAATACAGTTGGTGATGATGGAATGAGATTGACTCGTATGATCAATCAGGGAAGTGCTCAGTATGAGGGTGCTTATACTCCAACTACCACCAATGGTTATTGGTCTGGTGCATATGCTGGAATTCTTGCTGACATTGAGTTCCTACTTCCTCTAGCAGAAGAGGCAGGTCTACAGCGTCACATGGGTATCGCTAAGACTATCAAAGCAATGGTTCTTTTCCACTTGGTAGATTCTTATGGTGATGTTCCATTTAGAGAAGCACTTGATCCAAATAACTTCTTCCCAAATGTTGATCCAGGAGCACAAGTTTATGGTGATGCATTCGAATTGTTGAATCAAGCAGAAGCTCACTTCACAAACCCTGAGTCTGCAGGATCTCCTAATGACTACTATTATGGAGGAAGATATGACAGATGGGTAAAGCTTGTTAACACGCTTAAGTTGAGATATTTCTTGAATACCAGACTTGTTGATCCAGGAGGAGCTGTATCTGGTATTAATGCCTTGATTGCGGCTGATAACATGATCAAAACTGAGGCGGATAACTTCACTTTCCAGTTCAGTACAACAAATGCTGACCCAGATTCTCGTCACCCACGATTCACTGGTACTTATGTAAACGGTGGTGGTGACTACCAGGCAACATATTTCATGTGGCATCTAACTGAAGCTAAAGGTTTTGATGATCCAAGAGTACGTTACTACATGTATCGTCAGACCTTGGTGAACAGTACTGATGCAGATGAGATTGAGTGTATTGATCAGTTCCCTCCTCCACATTACCTAGTAGGTGGATTCATCTTCTGTCTTCCAGGAGAGAGAGGATATTGGGGAAGAGATCACTTGAACCCTGATGGTATTCCACCAGATGGTTTGAGAAGAACTGTATGGGGTATCTACCCTGCTGGTGGTCGATTTGACGATGATTCAGCAGCTCCAGTAAATGACATCACTCTTGGTGCTCAGGGAGCAGGATTCCATCCAATCATGATGTCTTCTTATGTTGACTTCATGTTGGCTGAAGCGGCTCTTTTCCTTGGAACTGGTGACGCAGGAGCGTATTTGGCATCAGGGATCAAGAAGAGTATGGATGATGTTAGATCTTTCTCTGTGGGTAGTGCTGAAGGTGCTACTATTAGAGCATTTGAATCTAATGATGATTACGATCAGGGAGTGAATAATTACCTAGAATATATTGCCGATGAGTATGCAGCTGCAGGTAGTGATACCGACAGAATGCGAGTTATCGGTAGGGAATATTGGTTGGCTCTTTATGGTAACGGTGTTGAAGCATTCAACCTTTACAGAAGAACTGGTCAGCCTGATAACATGCAGCCAGGTCTACAGCAAAGCTTCGGTGATTTCCCAAGATCATTCTTCTATCCTTTGAACTATCTGACTACGAACAATAATGCTGTTCAGAAGCCAGATCAGAAGGTACAGGTGTTCTGGGATACTAATCCAGCAGGTAACGATTGGGTTTATTAATCAAAAAATTTAGAAACTATGAAAATGTTTAAATATAGCTTCGGATTGTTTTTGAGCGCGATCATTCTGTTTAGCTCCTGTAGGGACTTTGTAGATCCAAATGTGCCTTATAGTACATTTGACACCGCAGCATACTTAAGAACAATTGATAGAACTAGCACAACATTTAACTTCTTTGACTTGGCAAATTCTAATTTTGCTTTGACTCTTGAAGCTGTTGATGCAGAGGATGGTGCTACAGTAGAAACTGTAGAAATTAGAGTAAGACACAGAAGGTTGATTCCAGGTGTAGGATTGGAGTATACTCCAGCAATTGAGACTGAAGACGTTCTAGTAAGAACACTTCAGAAGACAGATTTTGCTCCTAATGACGAATCAAGATTCCTTAGAACTTCATTCACTGTTTCGGCTTCAGAAGCTATTTCAGCTGTTGGGTTGACTCCTGGTGATATTGAAGGTGGTGATTCATTTGAATTCCGTCTTGTACTTAATGATAGATTTGGTAGAGTTTTCTCTAGTGACAATCTTTCAGGTAACGTATCAGGTGGTACTTTCTATGCGTCTCCTTTCTTCTATGATGTGTCTGTGATTTGTCCATCAGAGCTTGGTGGTACTTATGACTTTACTCAGAGAGAAATGGATTCCATCTACGGAAGTTGTGAAGGACAAATCACCGGAACAACAACTTGGACTCCAGTAGCTTCTTCTCCAGGGACTTATACAATCACCGATGGAACCTTTGGTTTCTGGGATTGCTATGGTGATACATGGGGTAGCGGTGATGTTAGAATTAGTGATGCTTGTGGTGCCTTAACAATGTCTGGTTCCGATAAGTATAGTGCTACTTACTCGATGACTGTGTTGAGTACTAGTGAAACGATCATTGAATTGCAGTGGTTGAATTCTGACGGTGAAACTGGTATCGTAAGCGTTATGGCTCCTGATGGAACTGTATGGCCTCCAGGTCTTCGTTAATAATCCAATAAATTAAAAGTGGCGCGTTATGCGCCACTTTTTTTATCTATGTATATTTGTATAAGCGGGTATACAATTTTTTATTCGAACTTATTCCATTTAGATTTGTTTATCCAAAAACAAAAGAGATGGATAAGTTTTCCTATATCGCAAATGCTCATGTTAGTTATATAGATGAGCTATACAGGAGTTATAAAGAAGCTCCAGAATCAATAGACCCAAGCTGGAAAGAATTTTTTGATGGCTTTGATTTCGCCTTAACCAATTATGGTGATGAAGAAGGTGATACCTCTACATCTACAGTTGCTTCCAACGGAAAAAGTGGGGCTCTAGCCACTCCGGGTACCATAATGGATATGGAGCAGTTACCAAAAGAAATCAAGGTAAGGGCACTTATTCACGCCTATCGTTCACGAGCCCATTTAAGATCCACCACCAACCCTGTCCGTCAAAGACGTGATAGAAAGGCCCTTTTGGACATTGAAGATTTC
>CAZLUY010000446.1:0-1914 GCA_964562785.1 uncultured Limnohabitans sp.
ACCTTTGGTAACCCGATATGGATTATAACCTTCGAAGGTCGATGCATTAAGGAATTTATGGATCATTCCATTAATGAATAATGGGTAGGAGTGAGCCAGAGCTTCCAAGTTTTGGAATATATCTCGCCAATTTCCCTGGTAGTCCAAAACCTTTGAACCATCATCATTTTTGGTGTTGATTGAGAACTTGTTCCATGGTCGACTTGGATCACCATGTCTTCGGCTAAACTTCAGAGGCAAATACTCATAACAAAGCCTTGTGAAGTCTGCATCCTTTGAGCTCTCAACAAGGGCTTGAACTTGAAGAAGATCAAATTCATCTGGCAGTTTATTTAAACCCTGAGATTGTTTTTGAGAAAGCTCTTTATTAGCTGTTGCCAAATAGCTCAAAAAGTCCTCTTTTTCGATTTTGTAATTTTCATCGAAGATGCCGCCTCTCATAATGTTGAACATGGAGTTGGCAAAATGTCTGGTGTCCTTACGTTGATCGTTGGTCAGTTGCTTTCCGTCAGCGGCATGAGTCAACCCCAGAAGCCTCATAGTACCAGAATTGATGTCTAGTTCAAGCTTATCTTCTAAGGAATCATCCTTTTCTATGCTTCTTGAAAGATTTGCCACTTGTGAAGGCCCTTGACTGGTATTAGCTATAATATGCCAAGACTTAGAATCATTTGCTGGGATTGCAATCGATGCATTTACAAAATATGCGCCTCGCTCAGCACGTATGTCTGATTCCTGAGTGATAGTCTTTCCTCTCCTGAAATCATTTAGTTGTAGTGAGGAGAGAAGAATTTTGTCTGCCTCAAGGCCCAAGCTCCAAACCACATTTGCCTTTAAAGCCTCACTAGGCTCCGCTCTGTCCACGATGATGGCGCTAAGGCTAAATATTCCCAGACCCGAGCCAGAGGACAGTTCTGCCTTTTTATAAGCATCAATCAGATTGCTACTGGTTCTTTGAAGATCGGGATCTACACCATGTGGAAGGATATTTTGGATGCCATCGAGAATTTCAATGGATTTAGATTCTTCAGTTAGATTGGAAATTCTGCTGGTTTTGACAAACCCATATTGGTCACTGCTTTTCCAGCTGTATCTGAATGCCAACCCCAGATCTTCATTAATCTCTTCGAAGATTACCTTATTACCAAAGTCATTTTTGTAAAGGTTTCTTTGAATGCTGTAAACCCCGGTAAATCGATCTGAAAAGGGCTCCCAAATAACTTGCTTCTTACCGGTATCTATCCGAAAGACTGATTTGCTCCCTGTATTGTCAAATGACTCTGTAACCCGGTCGTCTGAATAATATGGGAAAAGTGAATGAGAATTATTTTTCCGACCCGCACTTAAGCCTCCATTGCTTGAAATAAAAAGCCAGTGATCAGAATCACTCACTATGCTCATGAAAAACGGTCTCAGGGAATCAACGTTGCTTATCTTGAAATATCCCTCTCCTTCAATCTCTACGTACTCCATTCTAAAAAACATTAAGACGGTATCGATTAATTATGTGAGCCGCCTGTTTACAAAATGCTGCTGCTAATTAAGTGAAAATTGAAACTTATAAAAAGAGCTTATCGATCAGGTCAAAATGCTGTGAGTTTTCATCTCTTTATAAAGAGTCAAAAAAGATCATTGAGAGCTGTTAAAGGCAAGAAAGTAATATTGTAAATAAATAAAAAAAGCCCTCGAAAATTCGAAGGCTAGATTGTCGGGGTGGCAGGATTCGAACCTACGACCTCCTGCTCCCAAAGCAGGCGCGATACCGGGCTACGCTACACCCCGAACAATTTTTTTAACTCCTTCTAAGTTAATTTCAGTGATCCCGCTGGGGCTCGAACCCAGGACCCATACATTAAAAGTGTATTGCTCTACCAGCTGAGCTACGGAATCTTTTTTTCAGAAGTTTTAACCTTC
>CAZLUY010000447.1:0-2968 GCA_964562785.1 uncultured Limnohabitans sp.
AGCCAAGAGAGATTCTGTAATTAGAGACAGTATTAGAATTGCAGAGAATCCTGATTTAAGAATTGATCCTCCTAAGGGTGAGATTTTAGAAAAAGTCGTGACAGAGGTTCCTAATAGTGACTCAATTTTCAGACAGAAGAAACTGCGGAACAGGGGTGTACCAAATAAAGAGCTTCCTACAGTTGATACTGTCAAAAGTGGTGAACCTGCAAAACCTAAAGTGATCAGAACCGCACCATTCACCGCTGAAGAAAAAGCCAAACTTGATTCAGTGATAGAGGCCAGAAATTATATGAGCAATGCCTTGACCATGGCAACCAATAATTCTAGGAATCTCAAGAATACGTTTAATGTGAAAATGGCCACTGTTGGTAATCATCAAAGAGAGTACCGTAGATATCAAATTTCCTGGTACCAGAAGTATACTCAGGCCTTTGCATGCATCGTGATGTTTATGATAGGCGCACCCCTTGGTGCAATTATCAAAAAAGGTGGTTTAGGAACACCTGTTCTTTTCTCAATCATTTTCTTCATTCTTTATTACATGCTCACCATTACCGGTGAGAAATGGGCTAAAGAAGGTCTTGTCGATCCTTTCTTTGGCACCTGGTTTTCAAACCTTGCCTTAATACCATTTGGTTTGTTCTTTTTAAGGCAGGCAAGGAAGGATGCAAGGCTGTTTGAACCAGACTTTTATGTCTCTATCTGGAAGAGTTTAAAAAGGAAATTGGGTCGTTGAGACAAAAGTAGGTTTGCTTTTATTATTTAAAGATTAGCCTTACCTTTGTAGCTGTTTTATAAAATTTAGCTAAACATGTATTTAACACCAGAGAAAAAGCAAGAGTTGTTTAAGAATCATGGACGGTTAAAATCTGACAAGGATACAGGGTCTCCTGAATCTCAGATTGCCTTATTTACCCACAGGATTCAGCATCTCACAGAACATCTTAAGTCTAACAAAAAGGATCACTCCTCTAGACTAGGACTATTGAAACTTGTAGGTAAGAGAAGAAGTCTTCTTGATTACTTAGCAAAAAAAGACATCGAGCGTTATCGTGCTATTATTGCCGAGCTTGGTCTTAGAAAATAATCCAATTGTAAGGTTCTCTACTTTGAGAACCTTACTTTTTTCTTTTTACTCGCCTTGTGCGAGCTTTTTTGGATTTATACCACACAATTAACAATCATTTATGTTACCAAACTTAATCACAAAGACCATCACCCTTGAAGATGGAAGAGAAATTACAATAGAAACGGGTGCACTGGCAAAACAAGCTGACGGATCAGTTGTCGTTCGAATGGGAAAGGCCATGTTATTGGCCACAGTTGTTTCTAAGAAAGAAGCAGGTGAAGGAGTAGATTTTTTACCCATGTCCGTAGACTACCAGGAGAAATTCGCTTCAGCAGGTAAGATTCCTGGAGGATTCTTGAAAAGAGAAGGAAGACTTTCTGACTATGAGATCTTAATCTCAAGAATTGTGGATAGAGCGATTCGTCCAATTTTCCCTGATGACTATCATGCAGACACTCAAATCGCGATAACGCTTATGAGTTCTGATGAGGAAGTACTTCCTGATGCGCTTGCAGGATTGGCAGCATCATCTGCACTTGCAGTATCTGATATCCCATTCAATGGTCCTATTTCTGAAGTTAGAGTAGCCAAAATTGATGGTGAATTAGTGATCAACCCAAAGCCGCTTGATCTTGAGCGTGCATCTCTTGAGTTTATTGTGGCTGGATCTCTTGACTACATATTGATGGTTGAGGGTGAGGCTAACGAAATCCAGGAAGATGAAATGGTCGAAGCCATGCAATTCGCCCATGAAGAAATTAAAAAGCATTGTCAGATCCAGTTGGAGTTGACCAAAGCTGTTGGAAAAGAAGAGAAGAGAGAATACAATCACGAAAAATCTGATCCAGCTTTATTCGACAAGATGAAGGCTGAATTGTACGACAGCCTGTACGAAGTAGTGAGCAGACAGATTGCGAATAAGTCTGAACGCAGCGCTCTAGTTAAAGATATCAAGGATAACTTCATCGAGAGCCTTGGCGAAGAGCATGAGTTTGAAGATTCACTAATCGGACCATATTTTGCAAAAATCCATAAAGAGGCAGCTAGAAACCTTACCCTTAATGAAAAGAAAAGACTTGATGGTCGTCAGTTGAATGAGGTTAGGGATATTTGGTCTGTTGTAGATTATCTACCATCAGCTCATGGTTCTGCGGTCTTTACCAGAGGCGAGACTCAATCTGTGACAACTTGTACTTTGGGTACTAAAATGGATGAGCAGATGGTAGACGGGGCTGTGATCTCCGGATATAATAAGTTCTTCTTGCATTATAACTTCCCTGCTTTCTCTACTGGAGAGGTAAGGCCAAATAGAGGTCCAGGTAGAAGAGAAGTAGGCCATGGTAATCTAGCCATGAGAGCTCTAAAGAAGGTTATTCCTTCTGAAGAGGAGAATCCATACACAATCCGTGTTGTTTCTGATATCCTTGAATCTAACGGTTCTTCTTCCATGGCTACAGTTTGCGCTGGATCAATGGCTCTTATGGATGCTGGAGTTCCAGTGAGCAAAGCGGTCTCAGGAATTGCGATGGGTATGGTTGCTGAAGGTGATCAAGTTGCCGTTTTATCAGACATCCTAGGTGACGAAGATGCGCTAGGAGACATGGATTTTAAAGTTACTGGTACAGAAGATGGCATTACGGCTTGTCAAATGGACATCAAGATTGACGGTCTTCCATATGAGACCCTCGAAAAAGCTTTAATGCAGGCAAGAGAAGGCAGAATTCATATCTTAAATGAAATGAAAAAAGCAATCACTGAGCCTAGCAGTGACTTTAAACCACATGCACCTAGAATTGAAAATATCATTATCGATAAAGACTTCATCGGTGCTGTCATAGGCCCTGGAGGTAAAGTGATTCAAGAGTTGCAGGCGAAGACGGGAGCTGTCATCTCTAT
>CAZLUY010000448.1:0-2012 GCA_964562785.1 uncultured Limnohabitans sp.
CCAACAAGTAAAAGTTACAGAGCAAAGCAATTACAATACAACTACACAACTCGAAGAAGTTGAACGAATCATTAAAGGCATTGAGGCCAGCCGTATAGATATTACCTCCGCTTACAGTGATTGGGTAAACATCGGCTTTGCCTTTGCGGATGAGTTTGGTGAGACAGGTAGAAACCTGTTTCACCGTGTTAGTCAATATCATCCTGATTATTCAACACAAGAGTGCGACAAGCAGTTTGATAATTGCATGAAGGCAAGAGGTCAGGGAGTTTCCCTGAAAACCTTCTTTTTTCATGCCAAACAAGCGGGCATTCCTTTGGCTACACCAAAGCAGGAACGACAGGACTACAGCCCTGCAAGCAAGTCTGAATACCAAAGCAAGAATCTCAACACTCAGGCAGAAAACAAAAAAGAACCGGATTTAATGCCAACATTCCCAAATTCCTTGTTTCCTGAACTTCCTGAGTTTTTGCAAAAGGTAATACAGATAGCCACTTCCAATGAAGAAAGGGATATTCTACTCCTTGGCTCCTTAGTGGCTATTAGTGCCTGTTTACCCAAAGTGTCAGGAATCTATGATGGCAAGCGTGTCTACTCCAATCTGTTTCTATTCATTACTGCCCAAGCCTCAGCAGGTAAAGGTCGTTTGGTGCATTGTCGTCAATTAGTGAATCCAGTACACAAAGAGTTTCGGGAACAAGCAAAACTCCACAAGCAACATTACGAACTGGAATTGGCTGAATACAACGCCAACAAAGGAAAAGTTGAAGGAATAGAGAAACCCGAGAAGCCACCCGAAAAGATGCTCTTTATCCCTGCCAATAACAGCTCCACAGGAGCTTATCAATTATTAGGTGATAGTGATGGTAAAGGACTGATATTTGAAACTGAGGGTGACACACTTGCACATGCTTTTAAGAGCGATTACGGTAACTATAGTGACGGCTTTAGAAAAGCCTTTCACCATGAGACTATTTCCTATTATCGCAGGACAGACCGTGAATATGTGGACATAGAAAGCCCTTGTCTTTCTACTGTCCTTTCAGGTACGCCCAAGCAAGTAGCAGCACTAATCCCGAATGCAGAAAACGGCTTATTCAGCCGTTTCATATTCTATTACATGAATGTTCGGCCAGTGTGGAAGAATGTATTTGCTTCGCAAACTACCAATGGATTAGACGACTACTTTGATGCTTTAGGTAATGAGTTTTTCAATCTTTACAGTTCATTAAAAGCTGGACAGGATGTTCAATTCTTTCTCACCGCTGACCAGCAAGACCAGTTCAATCAGTTCTTTGGTCAGATACAAGAAAAGTACATGAGCATTCAGGGTATCGACTATATGGCAACCATCCGAAGATTAGGATTGATTGCCTATCGTTTCTGCATGATATTCTCCGCTTTGCGGATCATGGAAACAGGCGAAACATCATCAAAGATGATTTGTGAAGAAAGAGACTTTCAAGCTTCGCTTGCTATGGTCAAAGTATTGGTAAAGCATTCGAGTAAAGTATTTGCAGAACTACCAGAAGACGTTCAGAAACCTACTCGATTAAACAGGAAAGAGAAATTCTTGAACAAGCTGCCCAAGCACTTCAACCGACAAAAGTATCTTGAAGTGGCTACAGCTTTGAACATTCCAAACAAAACATCAGAGGGCTATATCACTGACTTCTGCAAATCAGGTCTGCTTCACCGTGAGTCTCAGGACAACTACCTAAACACCTCGATTGAGGAAAATGAGGAAGTTAAGGATACTAAGGAAAGTTAATCCTTGGTATCCTCTATTTCCTTAAACTCCTGAAACATTAAATTCATATTCATTCCTACTTTATTTTTTCTTTTGTTTTCCTATATTTGGCATTATTTGTCAAGTTTTATATTGCCAACATGGAAAGTTTCGGTACTAAACTGAAAACATTGAGATCTAAACAAGGGCTATTAATGCGACAAGTCGCAGCAGCTACAGATGTAGACACCTCTATGATAAGTAAGTTTGAGAATGGCGACAG
>CAZLUY010000449.1:0-12248 GCA_964562785.1 uncultured Limnohabitans sp.
GGGAATCACAAATTCCTAGGCTTTATCCTCGAACTTGGTCCCTATAGTTTGTACCACTCAGGTGATACACTTTGGTATGATGGGCTAGAAAAAAAGGTGGCGAAATACTCACCTGATATTATGTTCCTCCCCATAAATGGAAACAAACCAGAGCGTAGGGTTGCAGGAAATATGAGTGCTTCAGAAGCAGCCAAATTTGGTAAAGCTGTAGGCACCGGGACCGTGATTCCCCACCATTATCATATGTTTGAATTCAACACGGAGGATCCTTTAGAATTTGAAAAATCAGCAAAGCAAGAGGGGACTACTTTTCAGATATTAGAAATTGGGGAGCCTTTTAGTCTGAACAAAAAATGATTTACTCACTCGTAGGCTGCAACAAACGCAAGTAATAATCTGCTTTTTCAGGATTACCCAAATTCTTGTTAAGTAAATAGAGATTGCGGACAACCATCACCGTGGCCTTCTCCTCAAAGGCTTTTTCAAAAGTGATCAAAGCTGCCTCTTCTCTCCCATTCACAATCTGCACAGACCCAAGGTTGACAAGAGAAGCATATAAATCTTGTACTCCTGCTTCGATGGCCTCGGCAAAATACCTTTCTGCCTCATTATAATCCTTATCGTAGAAGTATGCGATCACGCCAAGGTTGGTACAAACTACACCTTCACTAGGATTGAGATCATAGGCCTTATTGAGGTACTCCTTAGATCGAATTGTGTCTCCTACCTCAATTAATGATTCTCCGAAAGCCCCGTAAAAAGACGGATACTTTTCCTCGCCTCCATATGTGTCGAATCTCGGAAGAAGATCATCATAACCCTTTGCTGCCTCTGGATAATTTTCCTCCTTGAAAGCAAGATTGGCAAGTTTCATATCCTTGACAAAGCGTACCTCCTCCATATCTAATTCTTCATCAGCGGGGAAATATTGTCGAGCGGTTTGCTCATCTCCCTCCTGGAAATAAAGGAATCCAATTGATCGGCTAATCGTCCGATCAGATCCATATTCAAGTGCCTTTTTAAAAGAGGCAATAGCCTTTAAGTTTTCATTCTCCCTATCATAAAGAGTACCTAAAGCCTTATACAAGGCAAAGTTATTTGGCTTAGGAGCTCGAAGCCCTTTGATGAACCACTCCTCGGCCTTTTGAATGTTTTTTCTATCCATCTCCACATAGCCGAGTTTTACAAATGCAAATGAAGAGTTTGGGTTTTCCCTTGTGCTTTGCTCAAGAATAGAAATTGCCTTAGTCGAGTCCCCCAAGCCCAAATAAGACTCTGCCAGGGAGCCCAAAAATTGAGAAACACCAACTCGCCCGGCAATAATCTCATAGCCCTTATCCAGCTCCTTTACAGCTTGGGCAAAAATCATCTTTGCAGAATCAGGCGAGCTTCTCCTAATATCATTACCGCGCATTCGTAACTCATCTCCATAAAACATATGAGTTCGCCAGCTATTTGGAGCAGTCTCTACACCTGATTTTGATAGAGTATAATTGCTTTCCCAAACTTTCGCCCGATCAATAGTTTTCCAGGAAAAGCCCAAAATCATAGGTAAGGTCACCAAGCCTACAATTAATGCTTTCTTCTCAGGAGCATATTTATTTGCGAGCTCATAGAGAGCGAGACACAGGAGAAAGCAGAAGGCTAAAGATGGGATGAATTGAAATCGCTCACCAAGGTTTGATCCAATGATCAAGGAACGACTGAGATTAGCGAAGATGGAGAAAGTTGCCAGATAAAAGATAATTCCAAAGCTGAAAATACTTCGGCTTTTCCATCCCTTAATAGCCACATAGATTAAGCCTCCAAAGAACAATAAACTCACCCAAACCAAAGGACTAGAAAAGGACTGTACACTCAATTGGCTGAATGAATAATCCCATGAAAGCGGATGCGGGAAAAATAGTAATTTGATGTATTGAAGATATATGTAAAGGTTAGTGGCAATCATTTCTCCACCCTTAGCGTCATAGAGGACACTGTTGATCATGGAGTTGTAAACTGTATTTGCTTCGTCCAAAACAACCGCCCGAATGCCCATATAGATCACCACTGGGATCAAGAAAGGAACTACCGATTTGACAGAATCTAAAAGGCTCTTCTGATAGAAGAAGTAGCTAATAGCAGCAACAAGTGCCATCAATGGGATGGACTCTTCTTTAGAAATAAGTGAAAGGAAGTAAAGTGCACCAACAGCCACGAGTCTTCCAATTCTTGGAGTGGTTCCACCTTTTACCCAAAGTAAAATGGCCGAGAAAGCAAATAAGGAACAGAGCAGAGTATCCCTACTTTTTACAGAGGCTACCACCTCTGTGTGGATAGGATGTACCGCATAAATCAAGAGAACTAATAAAGCCAGCCAAATTGGTAGTTTTCTCAGCTCAAAAAGATGGATCAAGAGTAAACCCATAACCACCAAGACTAAAGCGTACAGAATGATATTGATCCGGTGGCCAACTGGTGCAGAGAACTCTCCAGTAAACTCGTTTTCAATTGCAAAGGTCAGCAAGGTAAAAGGCCGATAAATGCTGGAATTGACCGGATTAATTTGAATAAAATTCATTGAGCCATACTCAAACAACTCTGTCCAATTGTCCAATCCGGTTTGAGTCACTCGATTGAAATGAGAATAGATTCCATCATCCGCGCTGTATCCAAAATCATAAGTATGGATGTAAAGCATGGAACCTATAAGGGCTATTAGAACAACCCAATAGGCTGGTTTAATCTTGTTTATCATGAAAAGTATAGGGTATGAATCGAATTTAACAATTCCATCCTTTCAGAAAAATCTAAACCTCAGTTGATTGAGGTGCCGGAATTAATTGTAAGCCTTATTTAGCTTTTTTAAAGCTTGATCCACTTGAGACCATGGAAAGTCGCCCAAAATAGCGCGATAATTTCCAGAAGGGTGTAAAACCACAAAGCTCTTGCATGGATAAGGATACTTGAAAAACTCTTGTTGAAACACATTTCGAGGGTCCTCCTGCCAGTCCATAAAATCCACATAATCCATAAGACCTCCGGAATTCTCAAATAGATAAATTGGAGGCAAGGCCTCTCCTTTTTCAGCCCATTTTTTCAGGCTTTTATCAGCCTTCTTCATTGCACTCACCTCGAAGTCTCGACTATTGGAATTGCACTCATCAGCACCCGGATAAAAAATCACTACCAGGGAAAGTCCCTGCTCATAAGCTTCAAGTTCGTTGATTGATTCGTAAAACTTCATCGGATCATCCACCTTCCCAAAAGGCATTCTGTGGACGAGAATCTTCCCTCCTTCGTCGTATGGAACACCAAAGTATGGGCCTTCGATAATTTGTTTTTCGAAGTAATCTCTGCTGATTGATCTACCCAATTCATCACGATAGCCCGTTTGAGCAATCAGTTCTGAAACTGACAGAAAAGCAATGACCATGAATAGAAATCTCATGGTTCAAAAATAGAGAAGATTCTAAATAATGAAATTGGGAATGGCAGGTAGAATTAAGCAGCCTGAAGCTCGTTCTCGACAGTCTTACTTTTCTTCCTGGCTCTTTTACTCGCCTTTTTCGAACGTTTATTCCACCAAATCAATGTTCCTGAAATTGGAAGAGAAGTTGCGATTAGACAGGCCAGAAACCAAATAAACTTGGTTGCAGGACCAAAGATTTCACCTGTATGCAGATACTTCACAGATCGACCGATTCTTTGTCGGGTCGGTAGTTCACTGAATAAACTGGCCTCAACAGTACTAAGGTCCTCTGGAGAAAGGGTTAAGTTATCTGAACCGGCAGCAGCGAAAAATCCAGTTTTATACTTCCTGACAGAAATAGCGTCTTGTGGCTTCTTCGGAATTGAAATTCTGGTATTACCAGAATAACCAACTACCTCAGTGGATTTGGCCACCAGCTGATCCAAAGTGAATATCTTCGGATCATTGAAAACCGGCTTGGGCTTATTTCTTTCTGCCTCTCTTTGCTCTTGAGTTTGAAAAGTATCCCAAGTCTTTTGCCAGCCTTCCCTGTACCACTGGAAGGACCAGAATAAACCAGTTGCCGACATGATAAAAAGAAGCAATAAGGAGTAAAATGCCAATGTATTGTGAAGGTCATGATTCACTCGCTTCCAATTGGCGGACCACTTTATCTTCAGACCTTGCTTCCAGTTCTTAACCTTATTGGGAAACCAGATTACGATTCCGGTAATGACTCCAAGCAAAAAGAGAGTTGTAGCTATTCCATTAATCAATCTTCCGAGCTCTCGGTTACTCAAACTTTCAAAGATGGGCTCCTCAATTCTGTCAATTAAAAGCCATCTATGAAGGCTAAACATAGAGCTCATAAATTCCTGAGTGGAAGTCCGTTCTGAATTATCTCCAAGAACTTCACCAGTGTAAGGATCGACATAGTAGGTAGTACCCCTTCCCTCTTCACCTTCAGCGAGCATGGTGAATTGTGAGCTTCTATCGGCTCCATCATACCAAAAAACGCCCGTTACATCCTTATTCAGATCAGCTTCTAACTGAAGCTTGAGCTCTTCGATGGACTTTTTGTTGCCTTGCTCTTCGACATAATAAAGTTCAGAATCAAAGAACTGACGTATCTCCGTATTATAAACGTAAATAGTTCCACTGAAACAAACTGCGATGACGATTAGACCGCAGATCAAGCCAGCGTATAGGTGTATCTGGTTAAAGATGTTTCTGACGGCCTTCCAGAGTGTCGGCTTTTTTCCCACTTTTAATTAGATTCAATCTAGTTAAGCCACAAAAATAGGAGAAGCTTTTTATTATTTAGACTAATTCCACGAATAATTTTTGTTTAGACCAATTTTAATTAAAGCGAAGGAACTATTTCACTCCTAAGACATTGTTTGAGTCAGTATATTTCGAATCAAACCACTGAATTAATGAGAAAACTGCTATTCCTAACCCTGACTGCATTAATCACATTCGCTTGCTCAGCACCTAAGAAGCCTCTTCCACAATTGGATCCTGACTTCCAAAAGGTACTCGAAGCTCACGGAGACTGGGAACAATTTTATCAGGGGAAAGGCATGAGTTATCAGATGATTCATGAAACCAACCTCACAAGGGAGACCCATTTCATCAATCTAGAATCTAGAAAAGTCAGAATTGATGCTCAGAATTTCCAGATGGGTTTTGATGGAGAGCAAACCTGGATTAGTCCGAACAGAGAAGCCTTTGGTGGCCGATCCATTCGATTTTACCATAACCTATACTTCTATTTCTACACCATTCCTTATGTCTTCACTGATCCAGGTGTGACCGTCACTAAGGTCGAGAACCGAATGCTGAATGGGGTTTCCTATCCTACTTTCGCGGCTAAATTTGACGCAGACAAAGGAGATAGCCCGGATGATCAATACTACATGTTAATTGATCCTGAGACGAACAGAATGGCCTATTTACTCTATACCGTAACCTATTATGGAAACCCGAACCCTTCCTTGAGTGCTCTGAAATACGAGGATTACAGAGATTCAAATGGCATAACTTTCCCGAGACTTATGACCGGTTATACCTATGAAAATGATTCTACGGGAAGGCTCAGATATCAGGTAAGCTTTACGGATGCCTTGATTGTGGATGAACCTCTGGAAGAAAGTTTATTTGTAAAACCTGAAAACGGCGTATTCGCTGACTAAGACTAAAGCCAATGACTGAACTAGGCTCCGAGAAAAAATCAATTTTTCACTGGCAGAACATTAAGGATTTCCTTTTTGTCGCCATCGGGGTGATCATGGCCAGTATCGGCTTAAAAGGTTTTTTACTCCCAAATGGATTCTTCGATGGCGGTGCCATGGGAGTATCCTTGCTACTTCAGATAATTACTCCGGTAGATCTTTCCATTTTAATTGTTCTTGTTAACCTTCCCTTTATCCTTCTGGGAGCAAGGCAATTTTCGGTATCCTTCGCGGTCAAAAGCAGCCTGGCAATATTCGCTCTTGCATTCCTCGTTCACTGGATAGAAATCCCTGCCGTAACTTCTGATAAACTACTCATTGCTGTTTTTGGAGGTTTTTTTCTAGGGAGTGGAATTGGATTCTCCATTAGAGGGGGAGCAGTGATTGATGGTACTGAAGTATTAGCCATAGCCGTAAGTAGAAAGTCTAGTCTTACTGTAGGTGATTTTATTACTGTCTTTAATGTAGTTCTCTTCATTGTGGCAGCACTTTTTGTAAATCTGGAGACTGCCATGTATTCCATGTTGACCTACTTTGCAGCATCAAAAACAGTTGACTTTATTATAAATGGTGTTGAGGAATATCTTGGTGTAATGATCATGTCCCAACTTTCCGATGAAATCAGGGAAATGATCGCTCACGACTTAGGTAGGGGTGTGACTGTTTTAAAGTCTGATGCTGGCTTCGCTAAAGCTGAGGATCATCCCGATAAAAAAGTACTCTTCTGCGTAATTACCAGGCTTGAAGTAACGCGCCTTTTATCTGAAATTGAAAAGCTGGATCCCAAAGCATTTGTAATTCAGTATCCCATCAAGGACACCAAGGGTGGTATGATTAAGAAAAGGCCCTTACACTAAAAAAGGCTGCCTTTTCTAGCAGCCTTCTATTATTTCCAATTCAATTAGGATATCGTCGAACCTGGAGCTGTTCCATCATGTGGTTGAATCAGTTTCAGTTTGCCATCCTTATCCTCTGCCATTAGGATCATTCCCTCAGACTCAATTCCCATCATTTTTCTAGGCGCCAAATTGATCAACATGGTCACTTGCTTACCTACCAAAAACTCTGGAGTAAAATGCTCTGCTACCCCACTAAGCACGGTTCTTTCACCAAGGCCCGTATCTACTTTAAGCTTGATAAGCTTTTTAGATTTGGGCATCTTTTCCGCTTCCAAAACAGTCACCACTCGCATGTCCAACTTCATGAAATCATCAAAAGCTATAATATCCTTCATTGGTTCAGCTGGAGTATTTGCCATCTCATTTTGCTTTTTAGCGTCCATTAATTTTTGAATTTGTTTTTCTACAACTGAGTCTTCAATTTTTTCAAATAGCAATCCAGCTTTTCCAATTTCTAAGCCGGAAGAAACCAAATCAGCATTTCCTGCATCAGCCCAATTCTTGCCTTCAAAACCAAAAAGGTCATACAGCTTATTCGCAGTGAATGGTAGGAATGGTTCGGAGACAATAGCAAGATTCGCTGCTATGTTCAAGGCAATATTTAGAATAGTACCGGTTCTTTCTTCGTCCGTCTTAATGGTCTTCCATGGCTCTGTATCAGCCAGGTACTTATTTCCAAGTCTGGCCAAATCCATCATGGTGGCGAGAGCTTCCCTGAACCTATATCTCTCCAAGGAACTGGCAATTTTCTCAGGAAAAGCCTTGAGCTCCTGGATTACCTCCTCATCATAACTCGACAATTCCCCTTTGGCTGGAACTAGTCCATCAAAGTATTTATGAGTCAAAACAACGGCTCTGTTTATGAAATTACCATAAATGGCAACGAGCTCTGAGTTATTTCGAGCTTGGAAATCTTTCCAGGTAAAATCATTATCCTTTGTCTCTGGTGCATTGGAGGTTAGAACATACCTCAACACATCCTGCTTACCCGGAAACTCCTCCAGATACTCATGAAGCCAAACCGCCCAGTTTCTTGAAGTGGAGATTTTGTCTCCCTCAAGATTTAAGAATTCATTTGCCGGAACATTGTCAGGAAGAATGAAATCACCGTGAGTTTTTAGAATCGCTGGGAAAATAATGCAGTGGAAAACGATGTTATCCTTCCCAATAAAATGTACAAGCTTGGTGTCCTTATCTTTCCAATAAGGCTCCCAATCCTTTCCGTTTTCCTCAGCCCATTCTTTTGTCGCGGAGATGTACCCTATTGGTGCATCAAACCAGACATAAAGGACTTTTCCTTCAGCACTCTCAAGAGGAACCGGAATTCCCCAATCCATATCTCGGGTCATGGAGCGGGCCTGTAAACCATCTCCAGCCTCAAGCCAGGATCGACATTGCCCTAGGACATTATTCTTCCAATCATCTTTATGCTCCTCCAGAATATAATCTTTCAGAAAATCAGAATAGCGGGCTAAATCCAAGAACCAATGCTTGGTCTCTCTTACTACAGGAGTAGAACCGCTTAGTTTGGACTTTGGATTTTTCAAATCCATCGGGCTCAATGAACTTCCACAACGCTCGCACTGATCGCCATAAGCATTTTCATTTCCACATACAGGACAAGTACCTTCTATATATCGATCAGCAAGAAACTGCTCTGCCTCCTCATCATAATATTGCTCAGTTACTTGCTCAATGAACTCCCCTTTCTCATGGAGGTCCTTGAAAAGCTCTTGCGCCGTCTCATGATGACCTTTATTGGATGTTCGTGAGTATTTATCGAAGCTGATTCCAAACTCCTCAAAGCTCTTCTTCATCATTCCATTGTAGCGATCTACAATTTCCTGAGGGGTAACTCCTTCTTTCTTTGCCTTGATGGTGATAGCAACTCCATGTTCATCTGAACCGCAAATGTATGCTACCTCTCGCTGCTGGCTTCTTAGGTATCTCACATAGATGTCAGAAGGGATGTAACAGCCGGCCAAATGACCAATATGCAAGGGTCCGTTTGCATAAGGCAAAGCAGATGTGACCGTATATCTTTTGAAATTTTTCTTACTCATGAATGATTATCCAAAATCGTGGGTGATTCCTACAAGAATTTCAGGTGGCAAAGATAAAAAATTAAGGTTTGGAAGCCTTATCCATTGGCGAATTCCACTCTTGCTTCTTCAGTCAGAATCCCCATATAAATAATTGAAACCGCCTGATCATAGATTTCAGAAGGGCTCATGGCTATTTCTTTCCTCAAAACTTCCGGAAACTGATTGACAAATTTGGGGTCCAATAAAGATTGTACGGCTGCCGCATACATGATAACCACCATCCCTATGTTCATTTTGGGATCAATGAACCCCTCCTCCACTCCTTGACTTAGGAGCTTATGGAACCTTACATAGGCCGATTCATTGATATAATTCCTCAAGTCTTCCCAGGCTTCAGGAACTAACTCTCTCAAATCCTCGAAAAACTCCGGGCTTATTGGTGCCATATAACCCGAAACCGTGGTCATAGTAGACTTCAATTTCAAGGGATAAGGGATATAAGGATTATCTGAAAGCGCTTCAATTTTAGAGGTCATCTTGGTTTTGAACATTTCAAATGAAGCCTCTAATAATTCCTTTTTCCCCGGGTGAAATTTGTACAGCGTCTTTTTGCTCATCCCCAGGGACAGAGCGATTTCATCCATGGTTGTATTCTTATAACCCTGTCGAAGAAACAGCTCATAGGCTGTTGATAAAACCTTACTTTCCGTACTACTTTTATTCACTTGCATAAAAAAGAATCCCAAAGATACATTTTACCTAGTGGCATCTCAGAATAATCCAAGAGCGGTATTTTGGGGCTTTAACGTATTGCTCCTTCCTGCTTCAAATTGTACTTTTACCAACCTAATTTTTCCAAAATGACAAAAGCGCAAGCAGAAGATCGAATCGCCCAACTCAGCAAAGAGATTAATCATCACAACCACCTGTATTATCAGGAAAGTCGAAGTGAGATTTCTGATTACGATTTTGACCAATTGCTTGAAGAACTAATTCGGTTAGAAACAGAATTTCCGGAATTCCTAAAACCTGAAAGTCCATCCCAACGCGTGGGTGGAACCATCACCAAAGAGTTTGAAACGGTCGAGCACGAATCAAGGATGCTTTCCCTTGGCAACACCTATACGATTGAAGAATTAGAAGCTTTTGATGAGCGAGTAGCTAAAGGGTTGGGGTCTACAGATTATGAATATTTCTGTGAGTTGAAATTTGACGGTGTTGCGATTTCTATAGTCTATGAAAATGGACAATTGGTACGTGCAGTAACCCGAGGAGACGGATTCAAGGGAGATAACGTCACTGAGAATGTGAAGACCATTCGAAATATTCCCCTGGTAATCAAAGGAGAAAACATCCCTGCAAAGTTTGAAGTTCGAGGAGAAATTTTTCTTCCTGTCAAGGAGTTCGAAAAAATAAATGCTGAAAGAGAAGCTGCAGGAGAAGCGCTTTTGGCTAACCCGAGGAATACCGCGTCTGGGACTTTGAAAATGCAGGATAGTTCTGTGGTTGCTAAACGTCGGCTCAACTGCTATTTCTATCAATTACTAGGAGAAGACCTGGATATTGACACCCATGACAAGGCGATGGACTTGATTGCAAAATGGGGATTCAACGTGAGTCCAACCTATAGAAAGGTTAAGGATATTCAATCGGTACTGGGCTACATTCAAGATTGGGAACAAAAAAGGTTTGAGCTCCCACTTGAGACCGATGGAGTGGTCCTCAAGGTGAACAATTATGACCAGAGGGAGGAACTTGGTTTCACTGCAAAAATCCCTCGCTGGGCAATTGCCTATAAATACAAAGCGGAAAGTGCAGTCACAGAATTACTTTCCATCACTTATCAAGTTGGTCGAACTGGGGCAATAACTCCTGTAGCTAATCTGGCACCCGTGAGTTTAGCTGGAACTACTGTTAAGAGAGCTTCCCTTCACAATGCAAATGAAATTGAAAGACTTGGTCTCCATCTGGAAGATTCAGTTCACGTGGAGAAGGGGGGCGAGATAATTCCAAAAATCACCGCTGTTGAGATAAAGGCTAGGAAACCCGGAGCCCTACCCATCAGGTATATTATCCATTGTCCTGAATGCCAAACACTCTTGATACGAAAAGAGGGAGAAGCAAAGCATTTCTGTCCAAATGTGAAGTCCTGCCCTCCACAGGTTTTAGGTCGGATTGAGCATTTTGTAAGTAAAAGAGCCATGGACATTGATTCCATGGGTACCGAAAGAATCCGGGCGCTTCTTGAAAGAAATTTCATAACAAACTATGCCGATCTATATAGTTTGACCTCCAAGAAAGACAGTCTATTGGGTTTAGAAATGTCCCAGGATCAATACGAGAAGGAAGGTGAAGGCCTATTATATATCAGTCTTGAAAAAGCTCTTTTTGCTTTGACTGAGCAGATTTCATTCAGACAGATTCAGAGTTTTCTTAAAGAGAACCAAGCGCTTCCTTTGGATCAAACCCTTCGGTCATTCAAGAATTCAATTCGAGTATGGAAAAAGAAGGTGCCAAGTAATACCGGAATGGTAGATTTCCTTATTGCCCAGCTCAAAGACCATCCAGAACTTCCAAAATTGGAGGATTATGTACCTGTGGCTTTAATACTTGAAATTCTTTTAGGCAGAAGAGTAGCGCTCGAAGAATTAATTGCTATTTCAAAGAGGAAAGCAACGGTCCATGGAATCATGCTCGAATTGAACCTGGAGCTTTCGGATGATGTCCGTGAAAAGATTAAAAAACTCAAGGCTAACACTTTCCAGGACGGAGTAATCAAGAATATGATTGAGGGAATTGAGCAATCCAAAGCCCAACCTTTTGACAAAGTATTGTTCGCTATAGGAATAAGAAATATTGGGGAGAATACGGCAAAACTATTAGCAAAGCATTTCGGTGATCTCGATAGTTTAATTGCAGCATCTGAAGAACAACTTCTGGAAATTAATGGTGTTGGAGAGACGCTCATCCAAAGTGTTAAGGAGTTTTTCGCTAACCAGGACAATCTCCAAGTTATCAATCAACTCAGAAAAGAAGGTTTGAATTTTGAGATGAGCGAAGACGAGAATGCTAAACTCGGGGATCAGTTAACCGGGAAAAGAATACTGGCAAGTGGGAAGTTAGAAAATTTCAGTCGAGATGGGATCAAAGAATTTGTGCTTTCCCATGGAGGTCAGTATGTTGGAAGTGTTTCCAAAAACCTGGATTTCATAATAGTTGGTGAAGGAATGGGACCAAGCAAAAAGGAGAAAGCAGAGAAACTAGGAGTACCAATGATCTCTGAAGAAGAATTCCTGAAATTGATCAACGGTTGAAATCCGCTTAAATAATTGAACCATTTAGTGTTTGATCACTTTAATCCAGAGATCTGATAAGAAAAAATTAATGAATCACAGAATAAAAGGTACAGGTGTAGCGCTGGTTACTCCTTTTAACGAGGACATGACAGTTGATTTCAACGGGCTCAATCGGCTTATCAATCATGTTACCGAAGGGGGTGTAGATTATTTGGTGGTAATGGGAACAACAGGAGAAGCAGCCACCCTAAGCAAAGAAGAGAAATCTGCTGTTCTTGACGCCGTTAAGAAATACAATGCGGGCAAGCTACCCTTGGTTT
>CAZLUY010000450.1:0-1506 GCA_964562785.1 uncultured Limnohabitans sp.
TCGCATCAGCTGCGGCCAAATTGCTAATCCCTAGAAAATATGTAATAAGGGTAGCAAACAATAGGTTGGTTGATTTCATAATACTAGTTGGTCTAATCTTTTGCCCTTTATTGAAAAACAAGTGCCAATAGTAAAAAACCGGCTCAAAATGCCTGAAAGGGCCAATTTCAGCCAAATGCCAGAAAATCGCCTGTATCAAAACCGTACACTATTATCCTACATTTGGACACAAAAAAACCCCAACCTTATTGGTTGGGGTTTTCGTCGTGCAGGCTATAATTAAATAGCTGCCAGATATCTTTTTTCTACTTCATCCCAGTTAACTACATTCCAGAAGGCTGAAATGTAATCAGGTCTTCTGTTTTGGTAATTCAAGTAGTATGCGTGCTCCCACACATCTAGTCCCAAGATTGGAGTTCCTTTGATCTCAGAAATATCCATCATAGGATTGTCTTGGTTTGGAGATGACGTGATTTCCAAACCACCAGAAGCAGTTACGATCAGCCAAGCCCATCCTGAACCAAAGCGACTAGCTGCAGTGGCGGCAAAGTGATCCTTAAATTCATCATAGTTACCGAACTTAGACATAAGCGCAGCACCTATTTCGCCCTTTGGCTCACCTCCACCATCAGGAGATAAAATCGCCCAAAAAAGACTGTGGTTGTAATGGCCCCCTCCGTTGTTTCTTACTGCTGGATTGTGGCTTGCAACTCGTAGCAACTCTTCAATAGATTTGCCTTCAAGATCAGTACCTGCAATTGCTGCATTCAATTTACTGACATAGCCCGCATGGTGCTTTCCATGGTGGATTTCCATGGTCTTTGCGTCGATATGAGGCTCCAATGATTCAGGAGCATAAGGTAAAGCTGGTAATTCAAAATGCATTTCTTATTTGGTTTTGGTGAAACAATTATTCAATCAACGAATCTACTGTAGCAACCTAGGAAGACTAAAAAAGGTTCTTTTTTAATGCAAAGTGGCTCCTATTTTCTGAGCTTGGTGAAAAACTTGTTTAAGAGGTCGGAGGATTCTTGAGCCAAGAGACCACGTACTACTTTCGTTTTTGGATGCAATAGATTATCTGCCGCTTGTTGATACCCTCTTTTCGGGTCTTCTGCGGCAAAATGCAATTCAGAAATCTGCGACCAGAAAAGTGCACCAGCACACATGACGCATGGCTCCAAGGTCACATACATTCGGCAATTGGTCAAGTATTTGGATCCTAGGGCATTTTCAGCGGCAGTAATGGCAAGAATTTCCGCATGCGCGGTAACATCGTTAAGGATCTCGGTTTGATTGAAAGCTCGGGCAATAACTCGATTCTTAGAGACTACTACTGCACCAACGGGTATTTCACCTTCTTCAAAAGCATAATGAGCCTGTTTTAAGGCTTCATTCATAAAATATTCATCGCTGAAAACCTCCACGAGATTAGAAGAGATAATCCAAGATCTCGTTCCTCACACCCTCATTGATGATAATTGCTAAAACCAAGGAGACTAGGAG
>CAZLUY010000451.1:0-8711 GCA_964562785.1 uncultured Limnohabitans sp.
AGCTGAAAAGTAATGTCAGCGAATTTGTAACCGATGATCAATACTGCAAGGGGAATAAGAGCATATCTGCTCCATGAAAAAATACCTAGGAATAACAAGAAGAGATTTAATAGCCATGCAATAGGAATAAAGAAGGGCAAAATCCCGACGTACGGAAAGTACTCAGGAGCAATGAAGACACTTGAAAAAAGACCAAGTGAAATTATCGCAACTGCCAAATAGATATACTTCATTGCAAAGGGTGAGACTTGAAAAGGTACTCGATGTAAAGGTTTAAATAATTGGTTAGCAACTCAACATTTTCCAGATTAAATCGTGGTAATTCCGAAAGCTATTTCTTGGCGTGGCAAGGATTATACCAAGGCTAGGCCAGCCATAAATTTTTTCAATTGCAATTTCGGGCAAAGATTTTGCAACTGAATTTTATTTTAAAGGACACTATTATGGGAAAGACTAAACTGATTATCGCATCCATGACTACTGCAATCGCGCTCTCAGGCTGTGATCCTAAGTCGGCAGAATCAATAGAAAGATCAACTGCTGGAGAGGAGATGGCGGTTTCCTCCGAGGATAAAAGACCTAGCCCCCTTATGGTCAAAGAAGGTCAGATCAACGGAAAGAATGTTACCATCCATTACGGTGCACCTTCCGTTAAGGGACGTGAAATTTGGGGAGATCTTGTGCCATATAATGTGGTTTGGCGAACTGGAGCAAATGAAGCTACCTATATAGAGACTGAAGAAGATTTACTAATTGCTGGTAAGACTTTGGCACCTGGCAAGTATTCGATTTTCACCATACCAAAAGAAAATCAGTCCTGGACCGTGATTTTTAATTCTGAATGGGACCTCGAGCATGGTCATTTCCAATACGATGAAAAGAATGATGTTTTACGCTTTGATGCAAAACCTCAATTTGTGGGGGAATCTGCTGAAGTACTCTCTTTAGACTTAGTAGACTCAGGCATCCAATTAGCTTGGGAAAAAGTGACTCTTTTGATAGAAATTGAGTAAATCTCCATTTTTCAGTGGCCTAAAAAAGTCCAAATAGCTACAACGGAATCTAACAATTCAGTACTTTCGTAGGTCACTCTAAGCTTTCAAATATGAAGTATATATCCTTCATCATTGCAGCGATCTTATCGGTGGGTCTTGCAGTGTTGATTTCAAGGCCTATAGGTTCAGTGCCCCCAATTGCAGGCCTTCTAGATCCGAATCATGGTTTTTGGCAAAACACCTTAAGTGAAGATCAGGTGGCTGAGACGGAAATAGATCTTGACAATTTATCAGCACCTGTTAAGGTGATTTATGATGAAGATCTGATTCCTCATGTTTTTGCTGAAAATGAGGAAGACCTATACAGAGCGCAAGGTTTTATCACGGCCAAACACAGATTATGGCAGATGGAATTTCAAACTAGGGCGGCAGCTGGAAGACTTTCAGAGATTGTTGGTCCGGTTGCTTTGGAATTGGACAGGATGAACAGAAGGAAGGGGTTAGGTTATGGAGCCGAAAAAGGATTGGAGGGAATGACTTCATTGCCTGAGGCTTCGAAATTAGTTGAAGCCTACGCGGATGGAGTTAACCAATACATCAACAGCTTAACGGATGCCACTCTTCCAGTCGAATACAAGATTCTTAATTATAAGCCGGAGGAGTGGACTCCATATAAGTCAGCTCTATTATTGAAGTATATGGCAGATATGCTGATGGGTGATAGTGACCTACAGCATTCCAACCTTAGAAAGATTCTTGGACAGGAAATGCTTGATAAGCTTTTTCCCATTTTTCCTGAGGATAATGATCCTGTAATTGAGGCCGAAAGGGTATGGGATTTTCAAGCTCTTCAAGTCGATTCTCCTGACACGACTAATTATCCCAATGATCTTTTGGTGATCGACCCACTTCCACAACCGGAGCCAGGAATAGGTTCAAACAATTGGGCAGTTTCTGGCAATAAGACAAAAAACGGAAGACCTATTTTAGCCAATGATCCTCATTTAGGTCTGAATCTACCTTCGATTTGGTACTCTATGCAACTTTCTTCTCCAAATCATAGAGTGAAGGGAGCCACCTTACCAGGTTCACCAGGAGTAATTTCTGGCTTCAATGAAGATATTGCATGGGGTGTGACTAATGCTACCAGAGATGCCAGAGATTGGTACAAAATCACCTTTAAGGATGATTCTAGAAAACAATACAAATATGGTGACGGCTGGAGAGATTCAGAATTTAGAGTTGAAGAAATCATAATAAAGGGGGAGGAAGCTTATTTGGACACCGTGGTTTATACCCATTACGGTCCAGTTGTATATGATCGAACCTTTAGGTCAGATAGGCAAGATGTAAATTTTGCTCTTAAATGGACTGCTCACGAGGAATCGTATGAGGTTTTGACCTTTATACAAATGAATAAAGCCAAAAATCATGACGACTATAATAAGGCTTTGGACAATTATGTAGCGCCACCCCAAAACTTCGTGTTTGCTTCAAAAGAAGGAGATATCGCTATGCGGATTCAGGGGAAATTCCCTGTGAAATGGGAGGGGCAAGGGCGATTCTTTATGGATGGAGCAGATCCGCAGATGGAATGGCAGAAGTATATTCCTTTTGAACACAATGCCAGCACCTTGAATCCAGAAAGAGGTTTTGTTTCTTCAGCGAACCAGCATCCGGTAGATCCATCTTATCCTTATTTTGTTTACGACAGAAGTTATGAGCACTACAGGAATAGAAGACTGAACGAACAGTTGACATCCATGGAAAGTATTACGGTGGATGATATGAAGGCACTTCAATTTGATGACTACTATCTTCATGCCGCGGAGGCTTTACCCGTTATGCTCAGTCTCTTGGATGAAGAGGATTTTAATTCAGAAAGTGCGAAAAAATATCTCGAAGAGCTAAAGGGATGGGATTTTTATGCAGACCCTAATCAAAAAGCACCTACCTTATTTTATGTTTGGTGGGATAAAATAGATGATCAGGTTTGGAAGGAGTGGTATGAATGGGAAGCTCCTGTGACTACCCCTAACAATTATCAAATGGTTGCATTGATGAAGAATGAGCCCAATTCTAATGTCTTTGATTACAAAGAAACTGGGGAGTTGGAATCAGCATCTACGCATGTGAATGAAGGTTTTAGGCAAATGTTGTCTGCATTGGAAGAATGGGAAATTGAAGAAGGAGATTACTCTTGGGCGAATTATAAAAGGACAAGTGTACGTCATTTGGTGCCTCAATTCGGTGCGTTCTCAGTTGAGAATGTTTACACTGGGGGAGGAAGAGGTATTCTTAATGCTACTAGCGAGCGACATGGAGCGTCTTGGCGGATGGTTGTAGAACTTGGTGAAAATGTAAACGCCTATGGAATATATCCAGGTGGGCAGTCAGGAAATCCTGGTAGTAGATTTTATTCAAATATGATCAACCGTTGGTCCAAAGGAGAATATATTGATTTCTCCCTTCGAAGCGTTGATGATACTCAAGATGCCCTATTTACTAGTACTTTAAAATAAGAGCTATGAAGTTTATTGGATTGATGTTTTTAGCTGTTTTGGCAGTAGGTATAATCAACCCCTTCTTTCCATTTTGGATGGTGATGATTGTGATAGGTCTTTTATCCGCTTTCATTGGATTGCCTGGCTTTGTTTCATTTTTAGCTGGAGGCTTGGGGATGGGACTCGTATGGGTAGGCCAGAGCTTTTATCTCAGTATTTACAGTGGAAGTGACTTGCCCCAGAAGATGGCTGAAATAGTTGGTGCTGGATCTGGAATGACCTTGGTTGCTGTTACTGGAATTCTAGGTTTCCTTCTTGGTGGTCTAAGTGCATGGACCGGCGCTGCGGCTCGTACGGCATTTACACCTAAACCAACAAATATCTACAAAGGATAGTGGTTCTCGCTACCTGAAAGATTAATCATTTCAAATTTTTGATTTTAACCAAAGTGAGTACCTTTGTTACTCACTTTGGGAGTGATTTTAATGCTAGATTCTTTAATTACCTCGAAAACAAGGCTGAGGTTATTAGTAAAATTTTTTGTTAACGCTCAGAACCAGAGCCATCTGCGAGGCCTTGCAGATGAATTCGGTGAATCCACGAATGCCATAAGGAAAGAACTCAACAACCTTACAGGTGCTGGGATTCTTGTGCGCCAAAATGGAAAAAATAAAGTCACCTATCAGGCTAATATTTCCCACCCGTTCTTCAAGAATATTCAAGATATCATCAGGAAGTATCTGGGACTAGATAAAATTCTGGAACAGGTACTTGAGCGTATGGGTGAAGTAGAACAAGTGGTACTTACCGGGGATATCGCCCAGGGTAAGGATACGGGTAGAATTGACGTAAGTGTCTACGGGCATAATTTAAATGATCGGTACATCAACTATTTGACGACTCGACTCCAAAAGCTAATTGAGCGAGATGTCAAGTTTGATTTGATTGATAAAAAATTAGAGGATCAAGGCTTGATCCTTTTTGAGAAATAGGACCTGATTTCAGGTCTCAAATAGTTTAAAACGCTAGGTCAAAATGTGACCGAAAGGGCGAAGCTGTAGACAGACTTATAATAGTTTCAGATTTAAGTTGCATTTTAGCCCTGTTTTTGGCCAAAATTCCAAAACCGTGATTTCAACTTCATTGATTAAAAAAGAAAATTTGACAAGGGTTTTTCTAAGCCTGTTGATGACACTTTTGATGATTCTGACCGTTGAGGCTCAAAGTCTTTCCGATATCCAGAATTTGCAAGTGGATGATTTGTCCGATGCGCAGATAGAACAGTTAATCCAAAGAGCTCAATCTGAAGGGATCTCTGCGAATCGAATTGATGCTCTCGCCAGAGAGAGGGGGATGAGTGCCACAGAGGCAGCGAAGTTGAGAGAGAGAATAGATAATCTACTTTCAGGTGGAGGTCAAAACGGAGGGCAACTCAACGACTTTCGTGGGCGGTCATTAGATGGAGTTCAGCAAGATGTGATTTTTGATTCCCTTCGAAAAACTGATCCCTATTATGAGTTGACTCCATATCAAAAGAAGATTTTCGGATTCCGCTTGTTTCATAATAGACAATTAGATTTTAGCCCTAGTTTGAATCTTCCGACACCTGGCTCCTATGTCATTGGAGGAGGAGATCAATTGCTCATTGATATTTATGGAGCTGCACAACTGTCTTATGATTTGAGTGTAAACCCAGAGGGCACAGTATTTATTCCAAATATTGGACCTGTGCAGCTAGGTGGGTCGACGATTGAAGCTGCTAGGAGTAGACTTCAAGAAAAACTATCTAGAATAATTTCCGGACTTGGAGGTCCAAACCCTTCTTCCTTTCTTGAAATTAGACTTGGAAATATAAGGTCAATTAAGGTCTCTATGGTTGGTGAGTTGTCCAATCCTGGTACTTACACATTGCCCTCTTTCGCTACCGCTTTTAACGCTCTTTATGCGGCGGGAGGACCGAATGAAAATGGCGCATTCAGAAACATTCAGATTTACCGAGATTCCAAATTAGTTGCCACTGTAGATATTTATGAATTTCTCTCCAAGGGTAATCAATCTGCAAATATTAATCTTCAGGACAACGATGTTATCATTGTGCCTCCCATTGAATCAAGAGTTGAGATTATAGGTCCTGTTCGAAGAGAAGGCTTGTTTGAGGTAAAAGCTGGCGAGAAGTTGAGCGATTTATACATTTATACTGGTGGTTTTACCAGTCTAGCGTATAGAGATCGAGTCACAATCCGTAGGGTTGAGAATAACGAGAGAAAGGTAATTGATGTGCCATCAAGTGAGTTCGATAAGATTATGTTGGTTGATGGGGACGAAATATTGATTGGTGAAGCATTAGACAGGTTTTCCAACAGAGTTCAGATATCAGGGTCAGTTTTTCGCCCAGGTGAATACTCAATTGAGGATGGAGGGCTAACGATAAAAGGACTAGTTTCTAAGGCTGAAGGACTAAGGCCTGAGGCGTTCACCAATCGCGCCACATTATATAGAACAAGTGAGGATCTGACTTTAGATGCCCTATCTGTGGATTTGGAAGGAATCATTAATGGCTCGTCGGAGGATATCCCCTTGAAGAATGAAGATCTTTTGTTTGTCCCTAGTAGATATGACATTCAGGAAGAGTATTATGTGAAGATATCTGGTGAAGTGAATACACCCGGAACCTATCCCTTTGCCTCTAATATGACCGTGGGAGATCTAATCCTAAGATCTGGAGGGCTCTTAGAGTCGGCTACGAGTTCATCTATTGAAGTAGCAAGAAGAATAAGAGATGCTAGTACGGGTAAGATTGCAGAAATCCAAACTTTATCAATTGATCCTGATTTAAACATAAGCGAAGAGGAAGCGCAATTACCATTGCAGCCATTTGATCATGTTTTTATCAGAAGAAGTCCTGGGTTCGAAAGGGAGCAATTGATTACCATTCGTGGAGAAGTCATTTACCCTGGTGATTTTGCAATATCAAGTTCAAACGAACGAATTTCTGATGTAATTAAAAGAGCTGGAGGGTTGAATCAGTTTGCCTACCCAAAGGGAGCAAGTTTGATTCGAAGAACCGTCTATTACAAGGAGAAAACAGAAGAGCAGAGGAAAGAAGAGCTTCTAAAAGAGATCCAACAAAATCTTGACCCTGACTTGACAAGACCCAGTAATGAGGCTGAAATGATTCTGTTTGATAGAATTGACAAAAAGCTTACTCAGAGAGAACTTGAAAGACTACTTCAGGAGCAGGAGGATGCGAGAAATCTTCTATTTCAAAACCTTTCAGTATTAGATTCACTATCTGCTGATT
The DNA here is from genome assembly GCA_964562785.1 of uncultured Limnohabitans sp. Classification (GTDB taxonomy): domain Bacteria; phylum Bacteroidota; class Bacteroidia; order Cytophagales; family Cyclobacteriaceae; genus Algoriphagus. The sequence continues at coordinate 6,801 of CAZLUY010000451.1, forward strand.
CTACTCTGGTTAGAATGAGGATGAATGAGCAGGACTTCGTCGGAATTGATCTTGAAGCAATCATGGCAAACCCTGGGTCAGAGGAAGACCTTATTCTGATGGAAGGAGACATTATTCAAGTTCCAAAAGAACTTCAGACGGTAAGAATGGTAGGTGAGGTATTACTTCCAACTACAACTCGATACGTCAAAAACCAAGGACTTAAAAGATATATTTCAAAGGCGGGTGGATTCGCAGAAAAAGCCCGTAGGTCAAAAACTTATGTTGTTTATGCTAATGGAGATGCAAGAAGAACACATAGTTTCTTAGGCCTGAAGTTTTACCCAAAATTAGAACCGGGTGCTGAAATCATTGTCCCAGTAAAACCTGAAAGAAATGGACTTAGTGCCGCTGGTTGGATTGGACTGGCTTCAAGTTTAGCAACCCTTGGTGTACTCGTTCAAAGTTTAATCGAATAATTTTTAAACCAACTCATAAAAAATGAAAATTGCTGTAGTAGGTACAGGTTATGTAGGATTAGTTTCCGGAGCATGTTTTGCCGATGTAGGAATTGAGGTCACTTGTGTTGACATTGACCAAAAGAAAATTGAAAATCTTAAAAATGGAATAATGCCTATTTATGAGCCGGGTCTCGAGGAGATTGTGGTTCGAAACTATAAAAGCGGTAGGCTCCATTTTAGTACAGATTTGGGAGAGGCGATTCAGGGAGCTTCTGTTGCTTTTATTGCTGTAGGAACTCCTCCAGGTGAAGATGGATCTGCTGATCTTCAATATGTTTTAGCGGTAGCCTCTGAAATCGGTGAAAAAATGACCGATTATATAGTAGTAGCTACCAAGAGTACTGTTCCTGTAACTACTGGAGAGAAAGTACGCGGAGCTATAGCTGAAGCCTTGAATAAAAGAAATTCTGACCTGCCATTTGCGGTAGCGTCTAATCCAGAGTTCTTGAAAGAAGGCGCTGCTGTAGACGATTTTTTAAAGCCAGATCGCATAGTAATCGGTGTAGATGATGAGCGTGCTGAGGAGATAATGAGAAGGTTGTATAAGCCATTCCAACTGAGTGGAGAAAGAATTATCTACATGGATATTCCTTCAGCCGAGATGACTAAGTATGCTGCAAACTCGATGCTGGCAACAAAGATCTCATTTATGAATGATATCGCTAACCTTTGCGAGTTAGTTGGTGCGGATGCCAATATGGTTCGAAAAGGTATAGGCTCAGATCCACGGATCGGAAATAAATTCATTTATCCAGGAGTAGGATATGGAGGTTCGTGTTTCCCTAAAGACGTCAAGGCCATTATTAAAACAGCAAAGCAATATGGATATGATCTTAGAGTCCTTCAAGCTGTTGAGGATGTCAATGATGATCAAAAGCATGTTCTTGCCAACAAAGTGAAAGCTCATTTTGGTGAAGATTTGTCAGGAATGACTTTCGCTATGTGGGGGCTTAGTTTCAAGCCTAATACAGATGATATGAGGGAAGCTCCTGCCGGGGTTATCGTTGACGAGCTGAGGGCAGCAGGAGCAACGGTAAAGGCTTATGATCCCGTAGCAATGGAAGAAGCCAAGGAGCATTATCTATTTGATAAGGTAATGTATTGCAACGATGCGTACGATGCACTTGTAGATACAGATGCACTTCTTTTGGTAACAGAGTGGTCTGAATTCAGGATTCCAAGTTGGGAGGTTGTCGGAAAACTTCTCAAAAACAAGGTGATCTTCGATGGACGAAATATCTATGACAAGAAGTACCTCGGTACTCTTGGTTATCAGGTTTATAGTATTGGGTCTAAATGATTTTAATAGGACTCCCAACCAGGGAGTCCTTTCTTTTTTTTATAGTAAAATGTTTGGTTAGGATTTTGCGCCGGAATAATTCGTAATTCTATCATAGGTTGACCAGCCAAA
>CAZLUY010000452.1:0-3336 GCA_964562785.1 uncultured Limnohabitans sp.
CCAGCCTTCCAGGTCTTCCCCATTAAAGAGGTAGGTCCAGTCTTTATCTGAGCTGCAGCTGCATAGAACTACAACAAGTAAAATCGATAGGTAATTCTTCATAGTATAATCTGGTTCTTTGGATGAAGTATAATGTTTTAATCCTTTTTCTGATCTCTATTCTCGCCTTTCAATGCCAACAGAAGGAGGTAAAAGGTGATTTCTCTTTCGAGAAGAAAGAAAGCAAAGAAGCCGCACAGGCATCAAAAATAATAGATTTAGAAAACAAGGGAATAGGCCCTATCAAATCTGTTTCGCTCGGAGAAGAAATCGATGAAGAACTGGCTGCCCAGGGCAAAACCATTTACGATACCAAATGCAATGCCTGCCATAAAGTAGGTTCGACTTTTATAGGTCCGCCACCAATTGGTATTCTAGAAAGAAGGACACCTGAATGGATCATGAATATGATTCTCAATCCAGAAGAAATGCTTCAAAATGATCCATTAGCTAAAAAGCTATTTATGGAGTTTAATGGACAGCTTATGACTAATCAGGGATTAACAGAAGAAGAGGCCAGGGCGGTGCTTGAGTATTTTAGAGGAGTTTAAAACTGATTTATACAATCTCCAAAAGGGTGCGGATGATGAGAGCCTGGGGGTTATAAATTCCAAATAATAAAAAAGCGTAGTTACAAACTACGCTTATTGGGGCGGCTATCGTGCATTGTTTATTATAAATGGATCACCCCATTCCAAAGCCATCTCGGTATTCCCGAGTCACAAATTGATTGGCTTCTTCAAGGTTGGTGATACGCATATTCTCTCCATCCCATAGGAGCTTCTTTCTTGCGAAGAATTCCTGACGGCCTTGTTCATTTTCTCTTCTAAGCATATAGCTTCGGATCGCAAGATTGCCCATCAGTACAGTCTCTGTCATCGGTCCGGCATAGTCGAAGGAAGAAGTCAAGCCTTTATGCTCATCACTTCCGAATCCGGCTTTACAAGCCTCCACCCATAATCTCTGATGTCCATACTCTCTTTCGAAACCTTCCTCAGACTGAGGACCTTCTTCTGTAGTACCATCATTGAGATAAAGCCTTGGCATAAGAGGGGAGGAGTCATTGATATTGGTAGAGATAATTCCTTTTTCTCCGATGATCAGTACTCCATTGGCAGAGCCTGCACCACCGATGTCATCATTGGCTGGAATGATATCAGGATGGGAAGGACGAATACCTCCATCGCTCCAGGTCATCTCGATTCTTGACTTGCTCTTTGCTGTTTCGTCGAAGTGCAAGGTGATAAACGAAGATGCTGGACATCCTTCGGGATGGTAATCCGGAGTCCACATCTGGCTAAATACAGATCCCACGCTACACTCGGCGTCAGTTGGGTATTTCAGTCCAAGCGTTCTGAAAGGAATATCGATCAAGTGGCAGCCCACATCTCCAAGAGCTCCTGTACCATAATCCCACCAACCTCTCCAGTTGAATGGGTGAAGGTTTGGAGTGAATGGTCTTTCCTTCGCAGGTCCGAGCCATAGATCCCAAGCCAGATCATCAGGCTTTGCGCCAGCATCTGCTGCCGGGAATTCTCCTCCCTGTGGCCATACGGGTCGATTGGTCCATACCTGAACTTTGCTCACCGCACCGATTCTATCCTCATCTACCCACTGCTGAACCAGCTTGAGTAGGGGATTGGAACCGCCCTGATTTCCCATTTGGGTAACTATCTTATTTTCTCTAGCCAGCTCAGTAAGCATTCTGGCCTCAGAGATATTATGTGTCATTGGCTTTTGAACATAGACATGCACTCCTCGATCCATGGCATACTTTGCCGCAGGCCCATGCACATGATCCGGTGTGGAAATGGTCACCGCATCGATATCAGTTTCCTTATCCAGCATCTCACGGTAATCGGCATATCTCTTGGCATCTGGGAACCTGTCGGTTGATCTTTTGGCAGAGCCTGAAAAATCCACATCACAAAGTGCGGCCACTCGCTCTCTTCCTCCCACGGAAGCCAGCTCAATATCTGAGGAGCCCTTACCCCCGGCACCAATGGCGGCCAACACCAGCTGATCAGATGGGGCGGTATAGCCCACACCCCCGAGCACATGTCGGGGAACGATAAAAACGGAGGAAGCCATAGCGGCATTTTTGATAAAGTCCCGGCGACTTTGACCGGAAGTAGGTTTATTAGGGTTGTTCATAAAATCGAATCAATTGTTAATCTTCAAAAATCTAAGAATTAAATTTCCGTACACCAACCCGATCAAATAAAAGCTTAATTTTCGGGTTGAAAACACTGAAATTATGAGTATCAAATCCTTCTTTAGCCTGCTTTTTTTAATCTTTTTCGTTGGTTCATTACATGCCCAGACACTCCGCTCACCTGGAGGAAGTTTGGAGATGAATTTTAGTCTGAGTGATTCCGGTCAGCCTACCTATGATGTCACCCTAAATGGTAAGCCTGTTATTCTTTCCAGTACTCTTGGGTTAGACCTGAAGGATGAAGACAGGGATTTAAAGGATGACTTCGAAATTACCAATACTGATTTATCAAGCCTGGATGAAACCTGGGAGCCTGTTTGGGGAGAGGAGAGTGTGATACGAAACCATTATAATGAATTGGCCATAGAGCTAACCCAAAGCTCCACCATGCGGAAGATGATTATCCGATTCCGGGCTTTTGATGAAGGCCTTGGGTTCCGCTATGAGTTTCCATTGCAGGATAATATGGGCTATTTCGTCATTGCGGAAGAGTTGACTCAGTTTGCAATGACTGGGGACCATACCGCTTATTGGTTACCGGGGGATTATGACACTCAGGAGTATGATTATATGACTTCACGCCTGAGCGAAATCCGCGGGTTGATGAAAGAAGCAATCACGCCAAATGCCTCACAAACCCCATTTTCTGAAACAGGTGTTCAGACTTCTCTCATGATGAAAAGCCGGGATGGTATGTACATCAATTTGCATGAAGCTGCTTTGATTGACTTTCCAGCCATGCATCTGGAGCTGGACGATGCGACAATGACGTTTACTGCCCATCTTACTCCAGATGCAAAAGGAGATAAGGGCTATTTATACACGCCTTCGACTACTCCCTGGAGAACGATTATCGCAGGGGAAAGTGGAGCTGATATTTTGGCCTCGAGAATGACCTATAACCTGAATGAGCCTTCCAAAATTGAGGATACTTCATGGATCAAGCCGATGAAATATGTGGGTGTTTGGTGGGAAATGATTACCGGCAAAAGCTCCTGGTCATACACCAATGACTTCAAGGCAATAAAATTGGGAGTGACAGATTACAGTAAGGCCACCCCGAATGGAACTCATGGAGCGAC
>CAZLUY010000453.1:0-3768 GCA_964562785.1 uncultured Limnohabitans sp.
ATAATGGGGATGGTATTCCGTTTAGTGAGATCGGGCTTCTCGCGGATATTTATCAGACTGATTGGAGCTGGTCACCTCTTTTTGGAGATGTCGATAATGATGGCTTGAGGGATCTTTTGGTGACTAATGGATTTCCCCGTGATATCACAGATAAGGATTTTGCTAATTATAGAGCTGATGTGGGTAATATAGCTTCTACCAGGCAGCTTCTGGATTCAATTCCAATTGTCAAAATTCCAAATTATTCATTTAAGAATAATGGTGATTTAACCTTTACGAATAGCGGGGACGATTGGGGATTGAATATACCATCCTTTTCTAATGGTGCGGCTTTGGTTGACTTGGACCTAGATGGTGATCTTGACTACGTGGTAAATAATATCAATGACCCTGCCTTTATTTTTGAGAACAAGCTTGATGAAGAGAATAGTCAATATTTGCGGATAAAACTGAATGGGCCTACTTCAAATCCTCAAGGTTTAGGTACTAAAGTACTACTTAACCTGAGTAATGGAGAGTCCTTATATCAAGAACAGCAAGTAGTTAGAGGGTACATGTCTTCCATTGATGAGATACTTCATTTTGGAATTGGAGACTCAGTTAATTTGGATCGTCTGGATGTGATTTGGCCAGATGGTAACCAGCAATCATTTACTCAAGTTGGCTTAAATCAGGTTTTGGAATTGAATTATTCTGAGAGTAATCCGAGTGAGAACTCATTGGCTATTCTAAATATGCCTGAGCCGAATGCTTTGATGTCAGAAGCTAGCTATCAAATTGGCTTGAATTACACACACATCGAACAGGATAAGGTCGACTATAACATTCAGCGGACTCTTCCTCATAAGTTGTCACAGTATGGACCAGCTTTATCTACCGGTGATTTGAATGGCGATGGTCTGGAAGATCTTGTGGTGGGGTCTTCTTCGGGAAATGATCCCCTTTTATTTCTTCAGACTACCAGCGGTGAATTCGAAGAAAAAGTGTTGTTGCCAGGTGAGAATAACTCCTTTGAAGAACTTGGTGTATTGATTTTTGACTTGGAAAATGACGGAGATAATGATCTTTATCTAGTTAGTGGGAGTAATGAATTTGCCCCTGGATCCGCGGAGTACATTGATAGACTTTACCTTAATGACGGTTCTGGCAACTTCATTCAACAAAAGGACATGGTGGAAGTAAAGGCAAGTGGAAGCGTTGTAAGAGGTGCAGATTTTGATGGAGATGGTTTCCTTGACCTTTTTGTTGGGGGGCGAACTCCGGTGGTTCAATACCCTTTTCCGGAAAAAAGCTTCCTACTAAAGAATGAAGGAGGAAGGCTTTCCGATGTAACAGATGCGTTATTGCCAGACCTGGGAAAACTAGGAATGATTACAGATGCTTCCTGGAGTGATTTTGACTCAGATGGTGATCCCGATCTGATTTTGGTAGGAGAACTTATGGATATTACCATTCTAGAAAATGAAGCAGGGAAATTCTCAAAGCTTGAGAATACTGGTTTGGAGAATTATTTGGGATGGTGGAATTCTGTTGCCACCGCTGACTTTGATCAAGATGGCGATACTGATTTCGTAGTGGGTAATCTCGGAGCAAACAATTCCCATAAGCCCACCCCGGAAAGACCTGTAAAGGTTTATGGAAAAGACTTCGATGCTAATGGGAGTATTGACCCGATATCTTTTGCATACTACATAAATAGGGAAGGTGAGTACAAATCTTTCCCAAGTCACTTCTGGGACGACTTGTATGGTCAAAGTATTCTTTTTAGGAAGAAGTTTGAAAGATATAAGGCCTATGCAGTGACCACTGAGCAGGATATTTTTACGGAGCAGGAGCTAGAAGGAGCATTGGTTCTGACAGGTAATTATGACAAATCTTCCTGGATCGAGAATTTAGGTGATGGAAAATTTAAAGTTCATGCTTTGCCTATTGAATCTCAGTTTGCTCCTATGAATGGATTGGTAACCAGTGACGTAAATAGAGATGGTTTTCCTGATATTGTTGCAGTTGGTAATGACTACGGGAATGAAATTTTTATTGGGATGATGGATGCTTCCATCGGAAACGTATTGATTAATGATGGCCAAGGTAACTTTAATGCCATGAATGCCAGAGAAAGTGGCTTCGTAGTTTCCGGCGATGCCAAAGCTTTGGTAGAAATGTCCACCGGATCTAAGACCCTTATGGTTGCTTCTCAAAATAGAGGGCCTTTGGCGGTCTTTGAAAACCCTGAAGGTTCGAAAATTTATACTCCGGGGCAAGAGGTCATGGCGGTTGAATTGGTTTTCAAGGATGGTAGATCTCAAAAAGTGGAGACTTCCTTTGGAACTGGATTCATGTCTCAATCTTCACGATCTGTTGCCATTCCTGAAGGGGTTCAATCTATCAAAGTGATTGATTACTCTGGACAGGTGAAGGAATTAGAAGCGAATAGTTTGGACTAGATATAAAGCAGGCCAGGAGCGGTATTGCAGATGTCTATCATCAAGGTGGCCACTTTATTGCTCACCGCTTCAAAATACTTTTCTCCTTTTAGAGCTGTTGCTTTTTCGGGGTTCCCTATACCAGTGTCAGAAGTTACTTGAGACCATTTTCTTTCTGCCCAGGCCCATTTTTCTCGAATTCCTAGAATGGCAGATTTCTTCTCAGCTCCATCACCAGCCTCTTCAAGTGGAAGTACCAGGTCAGGATGGAAATGAAGAATTAAAGAAGTCTCCATTTCCTCCGCATGATCTCCATCATTCTCGAAGAATTGAGTCTTATCAAGGGCTTGAAACCAGTTGCAGGTGAAAAGAAGCATTTCTGGATACATGAGACCCAGCTCTCGAAGCATGGTTTTGAAATCATTCCCGCCGTGACTATTTAGGATCAAGAATTTTTTGACTCCTTGTCTGTCCAAAACCTGAAGCAAATCCTTCAGGATATGGAATTGTGTACTTGGCATAAGGTTCATATCCAAATAAATATCAGACTGACCCGTGTTTACCCCAAAAGGAATGGTTGGGAGGACTGTTAGATTTGCACCTTTTTCCCATGCTATTTTACCAGCCTCTTCTCCAATAGCATCTGCTTCATAAATATCCGTTCCATAAGGTAAATGATAATTATGGGCTTCCGTTGCTCCCCAAGGTAGTACTGCTAGATCAAATCGATGATCCTTCAAAAATTTCCAATTCGATTCCTTTAATATGTATGGGCGCATCTCCGATTATTAATTATCTGGTTTAATTTAGTAAGCATAATCCAAATTGAACAATCCACCCTATATGAAGAATAGAAGAAAATTTTTAAAACAGTCCGTACTGGGTTCAGCCGCAATTATTCCCACCTTTTCAAATAGTAGTTTCGCTAGAGATACAGGCCTTGTCAAAGGGGAAAAACCTTTGATTTTGTCTACTTGGAATCATGGGATTCCGGCAAATGCAAGTGCCATTGAAAGCCTTAAGTCAGGAGGGATGATTTTGGATGCGGTTGAAGTTGGGGTAAAGACTACCGAATTGGATTTGGATAACTTATCAGTCGGCTTACAAGGGTTGCCAGACCGTGAAGGTATCGTGACTTTGGATGCATCCATCATGAAGGGTAATGGTGAATGTGGTTCTGTTGCGTTTGTTAGGCAAGTGCGACATCCAATTTCTTTGGCGAGGAAGGTGATGGAAGAGACTCCACATGTGATGCTCGCAGGCGAGGGGGCAAGGCAATTTGCGATTGCTCAGGGCTTTCCTATGGAAAAAGAAGAATTATCACCCAAAGCTAAGGAGGCCTATC
>CAZLUY010000454.1:0-2136 GCA_964562785.1 uncultured Limnohabitans sp.
CATAAAAAAAGGGCTAGGAACATAGCTAATTCATAAATTCCTAACCCTCTAATTTGATTTGACAAAATTATTTCTTTTTACCACCTCTGCCTCGTCTTTTAGGCTCAGGCTGATTTTCAATAATATCTATGGTTTCGGCATAGGTCAATTCCTCTGCCACACGATCTTTCGGGATCTTATAATTTTTCTTACCAAACTTGATATATGGACCCCATCGACCATTCAGCAATTGGATTTCAGGATTTTCATCGAAGGTTTTGATATGCTTTTTGGCGTCGGCTTCGCGCTTAGCTTTGATCAACGCGATCGCTTCTTCCTCGGTTACACTCAGCGGATCATATTCCTTTGGAATGGAAACAAATGATCCATCGTGCCGTATGTATGGACCGAATCTCCCAATGGCAGCAACCATCTTTTTGTCCTCAAACATTCCTACGTCCCTTGGGAGTTTGAAAAGTTCTAGCGCTTCTTCAAGGGTAATGTTTTCAATGAACTGCCCCTTTTTAAGACTTGCATATTTCTTTTCCTCGTCCTCATTGTCTCCGATTTGAACTAAAGGACCAAATCTTCCCAAGCGGGCAGTTATAGGCTTACCGTTTTGTGGATGATTTCCAATTAATCGACTGGAGTTCACATCTTCTCGTGCTACCTGCTCAGTCTCTTCAACTCTATGGTGGAACTTGCCATAGAAACTGTCGATCATATCCTGCCATACTTTTCCACCATGTGCGATATCATCGAATTCTTTTTCAACTCTTGCCGTAAAACTGAAGTCTATCACATTTGGGAAATGCTCTACCAGGAAGTCATTAACGACCATCGCAATATTGGTAGGGAAGAGTTTTTGCTTCTCAGCTCCCGTTATTTCTGTTTTTGACTCTTCTTTGAAGGCTCCATTTGCAATATGCATCTCGGTGTACTTTCTCTCCTTTCCATCTCTGGATTCCTTAAGCACATACTCTCGACGTTGAATCGTAGAAATAGTAGGGGCGTAGGTAGATGGTCGGCCAATACCAAGCTCTTCGAGCTTTTTCACCAAAGAGGCTTCTGTATATCTTGGCGCAGGACGAGTAAAAGATTCACGGCCTTTCATTTCTTCCAAATCCAAAGTCTGGCCAATGGTAATTGGAGGAAGGATTCCCTTTTCAGCTTTTTCCTCTTCTTCTAGCTCTTCATCGGTATCCTCCAGGTAAACCTTTAAAAAACCTTCAAACTTGATGATTTCTCCATGAGCAACTAGCTTTTGAGGCTGATTTGAAATGCCAATGGTAACTGTGGTCTTTTCAAGCTGAGCATCTGACATTTGGGAGGCAATCGCCCTTTTCCAAATTAACTCATATAGCCTTTGTTCATTTCTATCTGAGGAGGCTTTATGCACAGAGAAATCGGTAGGTCGAATGGCTTCGTGAGCTTCCTGCGCACTATCTGATTTGCTCTTGTATTTCTTGGGGTTATGATACTCGGCACCATAAGAATTCTTGATTTCACCTTCTGCAGAAGCCATGGCCTCATTCGATAAGTTCAAAGAATCCGTTCTCATGTAGGTGATCTTACCCGCCTCATATAGTTTCTGTGCTACAGACATAGTCTGAGCAACTGAGAAATAGAGCTTTCTACTTGCCTCCTGCTGCATTGTAGATGTAGTGAAAGGAGGGGCAGGTGATTTTTTTCCTGGCTTCTTTTCCAGGTTATCTACGGAGAAATCTGCCTCAAGGCATTTCTTCAAGAAATCTTCTGCCTCTTCTTTAGAATCAAACTTCTTTGGTAATTCAGCTTTAAAGGATTTACCATCAGCCTTGAAAATTGCTGTAATCTTGAAGCTAGACTTAGCTTCATGCTTCTCTATTTCTCTCTCACGCTCTACGATTAACCGAACCGCTACAGACTGAACTCGACCAGCCGACAGACCGGTTTTGATTTTCTTCCAAAGAATAGGAGAGAGCTCAAATCCTACAAGTCGATCAAGAATACGTCGAGCCTGTTGGGCATTAACCAAATCGTAGTCAATCCCTCGTGGATTATCAATCGCTTTTGATATGGCATTCTTGGTAATCTCTCTGAATACAATCCTTTTTGTCGCCTCTTCTTTTAGGTCTAAAACCTCTTTTAAATGCCAGGAAATGGCTTCTCCTTCAC
>CAZLUY010000455.1:0-2070 GCA_964562785.1 uncultured Limnohabitans sp.
GATCCATGGTGGTTCTATTGCTGACATCTTTACCGTCGTGAAGTATGGGGTAATTGAAAAAGGGATGGTTCCATGGGAGGACCAGTTGAGCCCGGAAGAGATGCAGCAAGTGTCCAGTTATATTTTCGCCATGAAAGGTACAACTCCTGCTAACCCAAAAGACCCACAGGGAGAGCTTTATGTACCTGAAGAAGGGGGAGAAGAAGTAGAGGAGGTAGTAGAAGAGGCGGCTGCTGAAACTACGATCAAATAATAATATGGCCGGAGATTAGTCTCCGGCCAGTTTTAGCTAACCATGGCCAAAAAGAATCCACATCTTGATCCCGAAAAGTTCCGAGACGCTCTAGCCACGGTCAGAGAAGATGGGAAGCGAAATTGGGTATATCCTAAAAAGGTTACGGGTATCTTCTATAAGTATCGAACCTACCTTTCCTGGTTGCTTTTAGGGATTTTGTTCGCTGGGCCTTTCATCCGAATCGATGGCAGGCCTTATATGCTTTTTAATATTTTCGAGAGAAAGTTCATCATTTTTGGTGCGCCTTTCTGGCCACAGGATACTCATTTACTGATTTTCTTACTACTCATTTTCTTTGTGTTTGTCATCCTATTCACCGTAGTATTCGGTAGAGTTTGGTGCGGTTGGGCATGTCCCCAAACACTATTTATGGAAATGGTTTTCAGGAAGATTGAGTATTGGATTGAAGGGGATGCTAATCAACAAAGGGCTCTTGATGCCAAGCCCTGGAATACGGAGAAGATTATAAAGAAGGGATCTAAGATTCTCATTTTTGCCATTTTCTCTCTTATGATAGGTCATTTGGTCATGGCTTATTTGATAGGCATAGACGATGTTATAGAAATTGTCACTCAGCCACCAACAGCCAACATGGCTGGCTTCATAGGCCTAATGGTATTTTCTGGGATATTCATGTTTGTCTTTACCTGGTTTAGAGAACAGGCGTGTTTGGTTGTTTGTCCCTATGGAAGATTGCAGGGTGTCCTTTTGGATAATAATTCCATCAATGTGATGTATGACTATGTCCGAGGAGAACCCAGAGCTCCGATTCGTAAGAATGACACGGCGACATCTGACAAGGGGGATTGTGTTGATTGTAGCCTTTGCGTTCAGGTCTGTCCTACAGGGATAGATATTAGAAATGGGATTCAGATGGAATGTGTGAATTGTACTGCCTGTATCGATGCTTGTGATGAAGTGATGGTCAAGGTGGATAGACCAAAAGGATTAATCCGCTATGCTTCTGAAAACAGTATACAGCAGGGCTTCCAAAAACTTTTCACCGGAAGGGTCAAAGGATACACAATTATCCTTGTGGTACTTTTGGCAGCCTTTGTTTCACTTTTGGCTACACGAGATATTCTACAAGGTACTGTGACCAGGTTTCCAGGGATGACCTATCAAATGAGAGATGATGGTACTGTATCCAATCTTTATGAAATCACCCTAATCAATAAGACCTTCGAACCTCAATCAGTTTCCTTAATTCCATTAGCTGATGGAATGGAACTGGAAATGCTTGGGGCAGAAGAGTGGGTTCTTGAACCGCAATCCAAGTTTGAGGGTAGATTCTTTTTGCTCCGAGATCAGGACAAAGTTTCAATAACTCAGGAGGAAGTAGAAATATCTCTCAAACATGAGAGTGAAGAAATTGATGTAATCAAAACGAGCTTTATGGCTCCATTGAGTAAAGATTAAAAGGGAAAGAGATGAATTGGGGACATGGAATTGTGTTAGCGATTATTGGTTTTGTAGCCATTATCATGACTATGGTAGTTATTTCCATCAGAATGACGGGGATAGAATTGGTCACCGAAGACTACTATGCTGAAGAAATAAAATATCAGGATCAAATTGACAGACAGACCTCTGCCAATTATTTAGGCCGAGAGGTGATCCAATATGATGCTCAGCAAAAGACTCTGCTTTTTGATCTCCCAAAGGGCACCAAAGCAAGCCTGGAGCTTTTCAGGCCTTCGGATGAAACCCTAGATCAGCATTTAGATTTTGAGGTAGACACAGATGATAAAATGGCTGTCCCTGTTGAAAAGTTG
>CAZLUY010000456.1:0-2870 GCA_964562785.1 uncultured Limnohabitans sp.
CCAGGTATGTTTGTATATCATCCTTATCAATACTCCACCCTATGATGGTTTTAGCAGAATCATCAGAACTTGATGAGCATGAAGAACCTACTAGAAGAAGGGTTAAGATCAGAACATTAAAAAGTGCTGAATTGAAGCGTACTTTCATAGAATACCTTTTTCAGGGTGTCTCGGTGTAACGGTGCGACCAAATACCTTCATCTGCTCTATTTCCTCATTCATATCTCCCTCAAGATTGAACAAAGGCCCGATACCAGCTTCCTTCTTTTTATAGTCTAAATACCCAATTACAACAGGAACATTAGCTCCTTTTGCTACATGATAAAATCCTGATTTCCAACGCTTAACTTGCTTCCTGGTACCTTCTGGAGTAACCATAACAACTAAATCGTCAGAGTTATCCAGCATGTCAATCATTGCCTGAGTATAAGTCTGCTTTCTTCCACCAGGAATTTTCTTTCTATCTATAGGGATACCACCCAGAGCGGTAAGCAGCCATCCTAGCGGTCCAACAAACAGCTCTTTCTTAATGGTGTACCTCACAGGAATATCCATCAAATAAAATCCGGCTCTGGCGTAGAGTAGGTCCCAATTAGAAGTGTGAGGAACAGCAATCAAGACAGCCTTTTTTACCCCTTCAGGCCAAGGCCCCTTAAAGGACCAACCGGTAATCCAAAAAACGAATCTGGACAAAAGCTTCATCATGCTGAAAGAGAGTTATTGTTAGAGCTTGAAAGATCCAATATGGAAGGGTTTTGTTCGATATACTCTACAGTTGTATTGTACCCAAACTTAAAAATCTGACCGGCTTTTCGGATATCTAAGACCCCATATTTACCCAAGCCGTGGGCCTCAATAAAATGATCACACTTACTCTGTCTCGAATAGACGTTATAATTCATGGACATGATAACTGAGCGCTCAATCAGGTTCTTCATATTTTTCACATTGCTCTCTTCTGGCAGGTGATTACAATTTACCCCGATAATGCTATCACAAATTCCATCCAGGGGCTCTACTGGCAGATTATTCAGTACCCCTCCATCAATCAAATACTTATCATCATACTTGATGGGCTCAAACATTCCTGGAATACAAGAGGAAGCTAGCACAGGCTTAATAATTTCACCTTCTGAGAAATACACCACCTTACCTCTTTGAATGTCCGTCGCAGCTACGGTCATTGGAATTTCAAGCTTTGAGAAGTCATTTTCCTTGATGTACATCTCAAGCAATTTCTCAACTTGACTCATGGTCAAAATACCTTTCAATGAAATCGCAGGCCGGATGAACTTGAAGTAATTGGTATCTACAATTATTCTAAGAATCTCCTCAGGCTTATAGCCGGAGCAATACATGGTTCCAGCAATAGCACCAGCAGAAGAACCACTCAGGTGAGTTGGGTAAATCCCAGCCTCATTCAAAGCTTTCAATACACCCAAGTGAGAAATACCCCGAACTCCCCCACCGGATAAAGCCAAACCTATTTTTGGATTAGATTTCATCTAGTCTGAATGTTTCATCTAAACGTACGCCCTTCTCGGTCATTTTAACCGTACAGCATTCATTGACTGCATCATGTTCAAAGAAAAGGATATAATTATTCTCAGCTGCTTCTTTTAGAAATTCACCCTTCTCCTTCATTGTGATCAAGGGTCTTGTATCATAACCCATCACATATGGTAAGGGAATATGACCAACCGAAGGAAGCAAATCCGCCATAAAAACCAAGGTATGCCCTTTGTATTGAATCTTAGGAAGCATTTGCTTGTCCGTATGGCCATCGACTGTAATCAGGTCAAAAGGCAATCCATCTGCACGGCTATCAAAGTCAACGAATTGCAATTGACCACTGCTCTGAATTGGAAGAATATTCTCTTTTAGAAAACTGGCTTTCTCTCTTGGATTGGGCTCAGTCGCCCATTTCCAATGATCCTGATTAGACCAATAGTTAGCATTTGAAAAAACCGTTTCAAAACTTTCTTGGTCGGCACCATATTTTACTCCACCACCACAATGATCGAAATGCAAATGAGTGAGAAAATTATCCGTGATATCTGAAAAGCCCAGTCCTACAGAGTGAAGGCTTTTCTTAAGAGAATCATCTCCGTGCAAGTAATAATGGGAGAAGAACTTAGCATCCTGCTTATCACCAATTCCATTGTCAATGAGAATTGTCCGATCCCCATCGACCAAAAGCAAGGACCTCATGGCCCAGGTGCAGAGGTTTTTTTCATCAGCAGGATTTGTTCTTGACCAGAGAGATTTAGGTACAACGCCAAACATTGCTCCACCATCCAGTTTGAAAAAACCTGTGTTGATTACGTGTAATTCCATAAAAAAAGGCCCGGATACTAATGCATCCGGGTTCAAGTTTTATTCTACTACCACTCCCATGGAGCAGAATTTATCAATTCGTTTATCTATTCTTTTTTCTGGCTTCAGCTTATCAAGTTCTTTAAGCGACTGTTTGATGAAGTCCTTTAAAGTAGCTGACATGGACTGTAAATCCTTATGTGCTCCTCCCAAAGGTTCAGGAATAATTCCATCTATAAGGCCATTCCCTTCCATATCCATGGCAGTCAATTTAAGCGCCTCAGCCGCCTGCTCCTTATAGTCCCATGATCTCCAAAGGATGGAAGAACAGGACTCTGGAGAAATCACAGAATACCAGGTGTTTTCAAGCATGAAAACCTTATCTCCTATGGCAATACCCAAAGCACCACCTGAAGCTCCTTCACCAATGATGATACAAATCACAGGAACCTTCAGCATAAACATCTCCTTAAGGTTTCTAGCAATTGCCTCTCCCTGACCTCTTTCTTCCGCTTCAAGACCTGGGAATGCCCCTGGAGTATCAATTAGGGTTA
>CAZLUY010000457.1:0-6012 GCA_964562785.1 uncultured Limnohabitans sp.
ATCTTTTGGTTTCAATAACACCCAATGGACCAGATGACGTCGATAATGTTTCAGTTAGTTACGCCAAGCTGAGTTATACCAAAGGGACAGAAAATTCCATCGCTCAAAGTGAATTGTTGTTGACCGCTACAGGGAATAGTCAATTAGGTTTAAGTGATGAATTTGGGTACAAAGGAGTAGAAATCTCTGACCCTGAAAACCCACAATACATTCAGTTTGTCAACCGTAACGGTCTGCAGTTTTTTCAGTCAGGCTTGTCAAATTCCGAGAGTAGGCTTTGGATTCAAAATGCTAGTGATGTCATTTCGGTCTCTGAATTAACGCAGGTTCAATTCCAGAATATTTTGGAATCTGAAGCGGATTATATTTTGGTTGGACACAGGGAGCTAGAAAAGACCTCCTCTCTATATGATAATCCCCTCCAAGCTTATGAAGATCACAGAAGTTCTCCTGAAGGAGGAGGATTCAAGGTGCTAACCGTTTTAATGGAAGATCTGTATGATCAATTTTCATTTGGTGAAAAATCCCCTCTTGCACTATTTAAGTTTTTAGAAACATATTACCCCATTCAAAAGCCTACTCACATGTTGTTGGCTGGCCGATCTATGGCCACCTTCGCCACAGCAAGAAGTGGTGGTGTTACCTACTTTTATAGAAAGAATCCATCTGTTTTTGGTTTTCAAGATTTGATCCCACCCGGAGGTTTTCCATTTGCTGATAACCCTTTCGTTATAGGGTTGAATACCTCAGATCCCTTGAAGCCAGCCATGGCAGTGGGAAGAATACCTGCCAAAAACTCTCAGGAGCTTGCCAATTATCTGGAAAAGGCCATTGAGAAAGATCAGGTTGGAATATCGCAACCATGGCAAAAAGAAATCACTCACTTAAGTGGAGGGATTTCTGAGTTCGAGCTGAACCGCTATTTCAATTTCCTCAATGGATTTAAGTCCATAGCCGAAGCACCATTTTATGGTGGAAATGTAACCACCTATCGCAAGCGCTCTAATTCAGTGATTGAGGTAATAGATATTACTGGTGATTTGAATGAGGGCCGTTCTTTGTTGACATTCTTTGGTCATGGAGCCCCGACAATTATTGATATAGAAATCGGTTTCGTTTCTGACCCAACCCTTGGTTATGCTAACCGAGGAAAGTACCCGGTCATGCTTTTCAACGGATGTGATTACGGAAGTGCTTTTAGCACAACTTATACACAAGGTGAAGATTGGATAATTACTCCTAGGTTAGGAGCTACTAATTTAATGGCAAATACTTCGATAGGAGTAGATGTGATTTTAAGACGTTATTCAGATTTGTTTTACACCAAGGCCTTTTCAGATAGCACACTTATATACCGAACGGTTGGGGAAGTGAAAAGAGAATCGGAGGATGCTTTTGTAGAAAGATTCGGTACAGCTCCTTTGAATTATTCCCATGTAGAGCAGATGGTCATGCTTGGCGACCCTGGGGTAAAAATGTTCCCTGCTGAGTTTGCAGATTATACCGTGTTGGAGGATGAAGTTAACCTCAGTGGGTTTGATGGTAAACCTTTGAATTCCTTGGTGGATAGTATAGAAATGACTTTTGTGCTAAGAAATATGGGAAGGGTAGATACGGACTCCTTGGATTTCAAAATAAGCAGAGTACTACCGGATGGTACTATGCTGGAATATGATCCAGAAGAAATACCTTATATATCGCGTGCGGATACCCTCACGTTCACACTTCCAAATCTCGATCTAAATTCAGCAGGTCAAAACTCTTTTACCATAGATGTTAATTCAAGCAGAGAGGTACAAGAATTGACCTTTGCTAATAATACTATCACGATAAATGAGTTTATCCCACTTAGCGGTTCACTCAATATTAGCCCTCTTGATTATGGTATTTCACCAACCGAAGCTGTAACCCTTGTTTCCCAGGTTCCTGGGAAATCCATAGACGAGAGAACCATCATCATGCAACTCGATAGTGTAGCTGATTTCAATTCTGCATTCAGAAAAGAAATAAGAGTTTCTACAAAGGATGTCGCCGAGTGGGATTTGGAACTGCTTTCCAGTCAAGATAGTACCACCTACTTCTGGAGGACCAAATTCCAGGAAATAAGAGAAGGGGAAGCTGATACATGGACCAACTCCAGTTTCTCAGTGATTAAAGATTCACCAAAAGGTTGGACGCAACGAGTGGTTTCGCAACTGGATCAGAACCAACAAAACAACATTGAGACAGATGATGAATCCTTTGAGCGCGAGTGGAAATATGTAGATGAGAACCTGGGAATCGAAGTCTTTACCTTTGGTGGCAATGTAGATTCCTTAGGATTCCAGAACACTCAATTCTACTTAGATCAGATTCCTCAGATCTTGGCTAATTCGAACAATGCCAATAGTCGACTTTGTCCAAATGGGTCCTTGGGTCTTGTGTCAATTCAGCAGAAGGACTTATTGCCATATCTAGCCATTCCTATTCCAGGGTTTGATATTCTGGATGGAAGAGCTTGCGGCCGTGTACCTCAAATCATTCAAAGTATTAGAAATTCATGGATTACCACCCCAGGTCAAACCATACTGCAGGATTATGTCAAAGGGGTAAATGATGGTGATTATGTGGTGATTTTCACCGTAGGTGCTGTTACATTTGACGATTGGCCTGATCGAGCTTTTGAAAGTCTAAGAGAATTTGGAGCAAATGAGGCCACTTTGAGAAATCTGAAAACAGGAGATCCTTACATCCTTTATGGTAAGAAGGGAATGAGGCCTGGTGAGGCAATAGAGATAGTGGGTAATCCTGATTTTGAGGTGCCAGCCGACGAACAAACCCTTTCATTCAATACCAATATTACAGGATATCTTACTTCAGGATGGATAATTACTCCAAAGATTGGCCCCGCTAGAAACTGGGAAAGATTCTTCAATAATGTGAATGCAAGAGAATGGATTAATGAGGAGGAGTTTACGGAATTTGAAATTCTGGGTGTTCGAGAAAATGGTCAGGAAGAAGTATTGAGAGCTGGATTCTTTGAAGAGCCAGTCGATTTATCTGGCCTCTCGGCAGAGACCTATCCTTTCCTTAGACTTCAATATTCCATGAATGATGATGAATCTACCAATCCGGCCCAATTAGATCGCTGGCAAGTGAATTTCGAGGGAGTGCCTGAGGGTATATTGACTGTGGATGCCAATCAAGAACAAGTTCAGTTGATTGAAGGTGAGGAAGGTAGTCTGGATTTCACATTCACAAATTACTCAGATCAAGACTTCCTGGATAGCATTCAGGTGGATTATGTTCTAGAAAACGTCAACTCCGGTGAGGAAGAAAAGGTCTCCATCAAGATTCCAGCCTTAAAAGCTGGTGAAGCACATACTTTTACTATTGTATTTAGCTCCTTGGATAATGTAGGGCCAAATACGCTCTCTGTTTTTGCAAATCCAGAGATTCAGCAGGAGCAGACTTATAGAAATAATCAGATTGATATGGGAGCATATTTCCAGGTGGAGGGCGATAACTCGTTGTCTATTTTGGATGTGAATTATGATGGAATCTACATTATGGATGGGGATTTAGTTTCTCCTAACGTATTGATTACTGCCATATTGAAAAATGATGAATCCCTGCTCCTTAAGCAGGATACCCTAGGGATGGAGATCTTCTTAAGGCAAGATTGTGAGGGATGTATTTACGAGAGAATTAATTTCTCAGACCCCAATCTTAGTTGGACGCCTGAAACTGAGAATGACGATTTCAGAGTTTCCTATTTGCCTGGACCGCTTGCGGATGGGAAGTATTCCCTCAGGGTTATTAATGAAGATTCTCCACAACCGTATGAAATGTCATTTGAGGTGGTTAATGAATCTCAGATCACAAATTTCTATCCCTATCCAAATCCTTTCAGCACC
Source organism: uncultured Limnohabitans sp. (assembly GCA_964562785.1). Classification (GTDB taxonomy): domain Bacteria; phylum Bacteroidota; class Bacteroidia; order Cytophagales; family Cyclobacteriaceae; genus Algoriphagus. Next base: position 3,897 of record CAZLUY010000457.1, read on the forward strand.
AGTGTGAGGTTTGTCTTTACACTGACCGGCTCTGAGATTCCCGATGAGATCAAGATCCAGATTATGACCGTAACTGGACGAGTAGTAAGAGAGATTCTGCAGGATGAATTAGGACCAATTCGAATTGGGAATAATATCACGGATTATGCCTGGGATGGTAAAGATGAGTTTGGAGATCAGCTTGCCAATGGAGTATATATTTATCGTGTTTTAGTCAGAAAAAATGGACAATTCTTCGAGCATAGACCAAGTGCAGGAGATAGAGGTTTCAATCAAGGCTATGGCAAAATGTATTTACTTCGATAATTGAGCAGAAAGAGTAAAAGAACTTGCTCTTTTTTGCCATCTTTATCCAAAGAACCCTTGATTCAGGGAACAAAAAAAGCCTCACTTGTTTTCTTAATCATACACCCCAATTGAAGATTTAAACTTTATCCTAAAAAAGGAGAAATATGAAATTTGGTACCAAAGCCATTCACGCAGGAGTAGAGCCTGACCCATCAACAGGAGCCATAATGACTCCTATTTTCCAGACCTCTACTTATGTCCAGAGATCCCCAGGAGATCATCATGGATATGAATATTCAAGAACTCATAACCCCACAAGAACAGCCCTTCAGGATAATTTGGCTGCTTTGGAAAATGGGAAACATGGAATTTGTTTTTCTTCCGGGCTTGGAGCAATAGATGCAGTCGTGAAGCTGTTTGATCCAGGAGATGAAATTATTAGTACGAGTGACCTTTACGGTGGTACTTATAGAATTTTCACAAAGGTTTTTGAACGTTATGGAATTAAATTTCACTTCGTTCCAATGGATAACGTAGAGGCCATTGAGTCTAAGGTGAACGAGAATACCAAAATGCTTTGGGTGGAAACTCCAACCAATCCCATGATGAATGTCATCGACCTTAAAGCTATGGCCGCTTTGTCAAAAAAGCATGGGATTCTACTTGCCGTAGATAATACCTTTGCTTCTCCTTATTTGCAGAATCCATTGGATTTTGGTGCTGATATCGTGATGCATTCGGTGACCAAATATCTTGGTGGACATTCCGATGTAGTTATGGGAGCTTTGGTGCTCAATGACGACGAATTAGCTGAAAAGCTTGTTTTCATTCAAAATGCTTGTGGTGCTACACCTGGCCCTCAGGATTGCTTTTTGGTCCTTAGAGGAATAAAGACCCTACATCTAAGGATGGAGAGGCATTGTCAAAATGGTAAGACTATAGCTGCATACCTTAAGAATCATCCGGCGGTTGAGAAGGTCTATTGGCCAGGGTTTGAAGATCATCCAAATCATAAAGTTGCTAAGAGTCAAATGAGGGATTTTGGAGGAATGATTTCCTTCACTTTAAAGAATAATAGACTTGAGGACGCTAAGGCAGTGATGGAGAGATTCAAACTGTTCTCTCTCGCAGAATCGCTTGGTGGTGTTGAGTCTCTTTGCGGTCATCCTGCTTCTATGACTCATGCCAGTATTCCTAAGGAAGAAAGAGAGAAGGTTGGTTTGGTAGATTCGCTCATCCGTCTAAGTGTAGGAGTTGAGGATGCTGAAGATTTGAAAAATGATTTGGCTCAAGCAATGGAGGCCCTTTAGTCAAAGAAGCATCTTTTGAAATAAGAGTTTGGCCTGTTCCTCTGATTGTTGGGACAGGCTTTTCTTTTCTGCGGTTAAACCTTTTAGCCAATCAAGATATTTTTCTGCCGGTTTTTCCTGTTTGCCAAGATGATAAGTTAGGGATTGTAGTGTTAGGTGATTGGTATACCAGAGTTTTAAACAGTCTTTGAGTTCATTGATTCCCATGTGTGTCTCCGAAGGAAAAACGGAATTAAAACCAAGCTGCACCAATATGTTTTCAAGGATGATAATCCTTCTCAAACCCTGATAAATTTCCTGAAGATTTTGAGTGCTTAAGGAGCCAGAGTGATTTAGCTGAAAGCTTTCTAATTCTCTTTGCATGACCTTATTCACTCCTGTGTTGAGCATCAGTGGCTTCAAGCCTTGGCTCATTCTTAAAGAAGTCTCATGAAAAGTACCCCAATGCTTAAAGGTGCTTCCTACAATCATGTCATAGGTGCTATTATATAGCTCCTTTTTATAGGATTTTAAGCTGT
>CAZLUY010000458.1:0-1603 GCA_964562785.1 uncultured Limnohabitans sp.
TGTCGAATCCACATGGTTCATAACCTTCGGCCAAGAATAGTTAACCTTTGCACATTCCTCTCCTAAGAAACCTTCTTTGGAAAGCGTCTTTATAGAATACTCAATTTTTTCGTCCAGCATCTTACCGGTGCAAGACATTAATATCATAATCAAGAACCCGTAAATAAGCCTCATATCATTCCTCCTTTAAAAATTTTTCCAATGCTTTTCGGGCCAGCCACAATGGACTAACCTCTCCCTTTCTAACCTTATCCTCTCCATTTTCCAAAGTGTCTCTCACCTGTTTATCATTCTGAATGGCCTCAGTGAGCAATTGAATCATACTCTCTTGAAGCCAGCTCATTCTTTGTGACTCTCTATTCTTTAGCCAGTGACCATTTCCCTTCACTTGATCCTCAAAACCCTGAATCATGCTCCAGACTTTATCTAGTCCATTTCCTTCTATAGAGGAAACCAGCTCCACTTTAGGAGACCAATTGTTTTCATTCAATGGAAAAAGATGAAGTGCTTGTAAATATTGCTGTCTGGCCTGTTTGCTAGGTTTTACATTATCTCCATCTACCTTATTTATGATCAAGCCATCGGCCATTTCCATAATACCTTTCTTGATTCCCTGAAGTTCATCTCCTGCTCCTGAGAGCATTAAAAGCAAAAAGAAATCGACCATTCCTTTCACTGCAGTTTCGGATTGCCCAACCCCAACTGTTTCTATTAGAATAGTATCAAACCCTGCAGCTTCACACAAGAGCATACCTTCCCGGGTTTTGGCACTAACCCCACCTAAGGAGCTTCCTGATGGACTCGGTCGGATAAATGCGCGCTTGTCGGAAGCAAGTTTATCCATACGAGTTTTATCTCCCAGGATACTTCCCTTTCCTTTTTTACTGCTTGGATCTATTGTGAGAACGGCGAGGCTTCTTCCCTCTCCAAGCAAATACATTCCAAAGGCTTCGATAAATATACTTTTACCAACACCAGGAACCCCTGTTATACCTATTCGGATTGATTTACCTGTATGAGGGAGGATGTTTTGAACCAGAGTAGCTCCCAATTCTCGGTCATCCTCACGAGTACTTTCCACCAATGTGATAGCCTGAGCAAGAATCGATCGATTACCTTCTAGTATTCCTCGGGTATACTCTTCAAGGTTTTTCCTATGCTTCATTTCACAAACTTATCTTTTAGACTGGATTGCCCCATTGGAGACTTTGAAAAAGTAAAATTGACCAAAGGCCTTAATTCTTGACCCAAGTGATCAGGACCTTCCTTTAAATTCACATCCTTTGAAAAATCCACTCCAAAGAAATAGATAATGGTTTTTCCATACTTCGTATGAGGCATCGCCTCACCGTACTCCTTGAGTATTTGGGGATTTTGCTCCTTTGTTCTTACTGCATAAACCCGAATCACCGGTCCTGTATTATTCTCATTTCGATAGAAATCAAGTTCCTCCATCTTGCCTTTAAACCGAGAAAGACCTGGTTGGGAAAAGCTTTCAACAGTTATATATGCAATGGTAACAAGGACTATAATCCCAATAATCCAGAAAATGATTTTGCTAGTTGGCAAAAAGATAGGGGTTGTGAGGTTTAGGCCTTAATTT
>CAZLUY010000459.1:0-1765 GCA_964562785.1 uncultured Limnohabitans sp.
TTCTGAATCAATGGCTAAGTCTCTTTTAAGCAAGGCTTTTAAATCTCTGGCTACACCCAGATGAGAAGCTGCATCAGCACGGTTTGGAGTAAGACCAATCTCAAGAATATGATCTCTTCCTACATCGATGAATTGGCTTGCGGGAGTACCATTGGGCAAGTCGGTATCCAAGACCATAATTCCATCATGACTTTGGCCTAAGCCCAATTCATCCTCAGCGCAAATCATCCCAAAGGAAACCTGACCTCTGATTTTAGCCTTCTTGATTGTGAAAGGGTCGCCTCCTTCTGGATAAAGCGTGGCTCCAACTGTGGCAACCAATACTTTCTGTCCAGCAGCAACATTGGGCGCACCACAAACAATTTGTGAAGGCTCATCACCTCCAATGTCTACCGTGGTCAAACTCAATTTATCTGCATCGGGATGCTTCTCACAAGTGAGTACTTCACCGATGACAATTCCTTCAAGACCACCTTTTACGGATTCGTATAAGTCTAAGCCCTCTACTTCTAATCCAGATTGGGTAAGCATCTCTGCGATTACCTCTGGATCTTGGTCAAGGTCAATGTATTTCTTTAATCGATTGATTGAAATCTTCATATGAATGGAGCTCCCTTTTCAGGAAGCTATTTTAGCTGACGCTTTTTGGAAAATAAAGGACAAATTTAAGGGAATTGACAAAGGGAAGGCCTACTCCTCATAATTTTTCTCACCTGCCACTATGGCAACCTTCAATAAATTCTCTCTTGGGGGAATGGGACAGGCAAAATCAGGATTATATGCGCAATATGGATTGAAGGCCATATTAAAATCAATGGTAATGCTATTCTTGCCGGTTTGTCTGGCATTGATATATCTACCTCCACCATAAGTTTCTCTCGCACTGGTTTCATCAGCAAAGGCAACAAAAAAAGCCCGCTTATCTGACTCATTCACATCTTGTAAAAGCAATAAGCGTTGAGGGATATTTTTTAAGGTGAATTCAGCATAAGAATGCTCAATATATCGTTGAGTACTCCCATCAGTCATGGCCACTTCTCTCACCTTCTTGTTTTGCACAGGCACCATCCTGGCAATTACTTTATATTCAGGATCTATTGGATAGAAACTTAGTGCCTTAAAAGAAAGCTTTTGTTCTTCGGTCAGCGGTGAGTCAATGTTGAAACGGATGAACTTGAATTGACGCTCCCTTTCATCCTCAATCCTTTCAATATATTCCTCTGGTGTTTCTTCCGAAGAAGTGAGCATATAAACTACAGCCGCAAGCACAACTGCCATTACGACCAGCAATAAGATGTTATTTGGTTTCATATAATCAGATCATTCCTTCATCTGCGAAGCTAAAATAGCCATCGTCAGCAAAAATAACATGATCCAAAACTGGCAAATCCAATTCCTTCCCAGCTTTCACCAATCGTTCGGTCAATCGGATATCCTGAGTTGAAGGTTTAAGGTTTCCACTCGGGTGATTATGAACGAGTATTATTGATTGAGCCAGGTGCTCCAAAGCTGTTTTAAAGATCACTTTTGAATCAACTACGGTTCCTGTAGTTCCTCCCTGAGAAATCTGAATTTTTTTGATGACGCTATTGGATCGACTCAGCAATACCAGAAAGAAATACTCCACAGGTTCATCATAGAGATCCCTTTTCATTAATTCATAGATATCTCTTGATTGAGTAATCCTCACCTTTTTCTTGGGTTCTGCCTCTTTCCTTCTTCTTCCGAGTTCTAGGGCTGCCACTATGGATATGGCTTTTGCTTC
>CAZLUY010000460.1:0-3300 GCA_964562785.1 uncultured Limnohabitans sp.
GGATTTGCTGTGGACACTACAAAGAATGCTGACCTGATCAACGAAGAAAATCTAAGTCAGTACTCTGCTGTCATATTTCTAAGTACTACCGCTAACGTATTGGACCATTATCAGGAAGCTGATTTTGAGCGATATATTCAATCTGGCGGTGGATTTGTAGGTGTTCATGCCGCGGCTGACACCGAATATGAGTGGGGATGGTACAACAAACTAGTTGGTGGATATTTTGCTGATCACCCTGGCATCAATGACCCTCACCCAAATGTACAGTCGGGAGTAGTGAATGTAGTAGATCCAACTCACTCGACCACTTCATTTCTACCTTCCGAATGGGAAAGAGTGGATGAATGGTACAGCTACAAGGATATGTATGAGGGTGTGAATGTAACTTTAGACCTGGATGAGTCTTCCTACAAAGGTGGTCTGGATATGGGAGAGCATCCGATTTCATGGTATCATGATTATGACGGAGGTCGCGCATTCTACACCGGAGGAGGACATACAAATGAGTCCTTTAGCGAAGAGCTTTTCCTTCAGCACCTTTTAGCCGGCATACAATATGCTATTGGTGAGAATTTAGAACTTGACTACACGGCTGCAAGAACAAAGAGAGTTCCTGAAGAAAACAGGTTCACGAAAACCATGCTTTCGGTGGGTGAATTCACGGAACCAACTGAAATGGCAATTTTGCCAAATCTTGACATCTTGATTTCTCAAAGAAGAGGTGAAATCCTTCATTATAATAATGCTACTGAAGAGTTGACAGAGGTGGCTAAGCTGGATGTGTATTGGAAAACAGACGTAGTGGGTGTCAACGCTGAAGAAGGCTTGATGGGACTTCAAAAAGATCCAAATTTTGCTCAAAACGGTCATGTATTCGTTTACTATGCTCCAGCCGGAGATGAATGGGTAAACAGACTTTCCCGATTTACATTTAAAGATGGTGTTTGGGATATGGATTCTGAAGTTGTAATTCTTGACGTAGGATCTCAAAGAGATATTTGCTGCCACACCGGTGGATCAATCGCATTTGATGCAGATGGAAACTTATTCGTTTCTGCTGGTGACAACTCTACACCATTCAACCAAAACGATTCTGAACTAGTATTGCATGGTTATGCTCCACTTGATCCGCGACCAGGGCGTAAGCAGTGGGATGCCAGAAGATCATCAGGTAATGCAAATGACCTGAGAGGTAAGATTCTTCGAATCAAGGTTAATCCTGATGGAAGCTATGATATTCCTGAGGGCAATCTTTACCCTGTGGGAACTGAAGGAACAAGGCCTGAGATTTATGTGCAAGGAAATAGAAACCCATACAGAATATCCGTCGACCAGAAAAAAGGCTGGTTATACTGGGGAGAAGTTGGCCCAGATGCTAGACTGGATAGCCTTGACAAAAGAGGTCCGAGAGGTTATGATGAAGTAAACCAAGCAAGAGAAGCAGGTAACTTCGGATGGCCATATTTTGTGGGTGATAATTATGCTTATCACCAGTTTGACTTTGTTGCTGGTAATTCAGAAGGTGCTTTCGACCCAATGAAGCCAGTTAATAATTCTCCTCATAATACAGGAATCAAGGAATTGCCACCAGCACAGCCAGCTTTCATTTGGTACCCGTATGCTGATTCTCCTGATTTCCCTGCTGTGGGCTCAGGTGGACGTAATGCAATGGCTGGCCCAGTTTACTATCCTGACCTTTACAATGGCTCTGGGAAACTGCCTGATTATTATGAAGGGAAACTATTCATCTATGATTGGATCAGAGGCTGGGTGAAAGCTGTGACCATGGAAGAGAATGGCGACTTCTCTAAAATGGAGCCTTTCATGCCTAACACGAAGTTTAATGCTTTGATTGATATGGAGATGGGGCCTGATGGTAAAATTTACATTCTGGAATATGGTAATGGTTGGTTCACAAAAAATGACGATTCCGGGCTTTCCAGAATTGATTTCAACGGAGGCAACCGTGCTCCAACAACCGCTGAGATTAGTGCAGATAAGGAGTCTGGTAAAGCACCATTAACCGTAAACTTTACTGCCATCGCTGAGGATCCTGAAGGTGATGAATTGAGCTATGTTTGGAACCTTGGAAATGGGGAAACTCAGACAACTGATACTCCTAACCTGAGCTACACATTTGACGAAATCGGTGAGTATGAGATCTCTGTGACTGCTCAGGATCCTGATGGATTGTCTGTCGAGAGTTTAAAAACAGTGGTTTATGCGGGTAACGTTGCTCCTGAAGTAACCATAAATATCGAAGGAAATCAGACCTTCTATTTTGCTGGAAAACCTGTGAAATACTCCATTTCAGTAAGTGATGAAGATACAGAGGGAGAATTGGATATGAGTAGCTTGTATGTCTCTGCCGATTACATCGAAGGAGTGGATCAAGCTGAGGCTGACATGGGCCACAAAGTAGCTACAGATGCTATGATCGGTAAATCTCTGGTACAATCTCTGACTTGTAAGACTTGTCACAAAGAAGCAGAAGCTTCCATAGGACCAGCTTACACCCTAGTTGCCGAGAAGTATTCTGAAAAGGACAGAGATTATCTGACTGATAAAATAATGAATGGTGGTAGCGGAGTTTGGGGTGAAGTAGCTATGCCTGCGAATCCAAACCTTAAGGCAAGTGAGGTTAGAGCTTTGGTTAGCTACATCTTCTCTTTAGATGGTTCTTCTGCAAAGCCTAGTCTTCCAGCTTCAGGAAGCGTGCAGGCCACACAAGGCAAAGCTCCAAGTCCAACAGGTGTATTCACCATGACTGCATCATTTACTGATGCAGGTGGAGAAGGGATCAAGCCACTTTCTGGAGTAACTTCAGTTGCTTTAAGAAACAACTTTGTAGACATGTCTACTGCCTTCGATTTAGTTGGGTATTCTCCTGTTGCCTTCAATGGCCAGAACCTTTTGATCGTACCAAAAGATCCAGGACAATTCGCAATCGGAGCATTTGACATGACTGACATTGGAATGGTGATTTTGCCGACTGCCTCAATGGGACCTGTATCAGACGAAGTGATATTCGAGCTACATCTGGATAGTGTTGATGGAGAAAAAATCGGTGAAGGCACCTTCAAGCAAGGACCAATTCCTGATGGCGCTGCCGGACCACTAACCGGAGCGGTGATGATTCCAATTACAGCTCAGGCGGATGGTGAAAAGCATACGATATATGTCACCAGTCGAACGAAGAATGGTGGCGATGTCGGAACCTTTGTGGTTGCCGGAGCCATGTTCAATTCAAAGTAATTAGACTCAGTCATAAAAAAAGCCAATCCGATCGGATTGGCT
>CAZLUY010000461.1:0-3147 GCA_964562785.1 uncultured Limnohabitans sp.
GGCGAAGGAAGCTTCACCTGAAACAAGGATTTTAAGTGTGGCGCCAGGAGTAGTGGATACACCTATGCAAGGTGATTTACGCAATGCGAATCCGGATAGCTTTCCCCTGCAACCAAGGTTTCAGGATTTAAAAGATTCCGGGGCTTTATTTTCTTCTGAAGAGGCAGCAAAAAGAATCCTATACATTTTAGATCACAGAAATGAGTTTCCGGAAGTGGTTCAGGATATTCGGAATGTTGTAATTAGCTGATTTTCTTCTTCGGATAATCAAAGAAAAGTGCCTCAGCGGTATTTGGGCCAAAGTCTTTCCAGATTTGAATATCAGCCTCGAATCCATACTGTCCTGAAGTAGGAAGGTTTTCGATATATTCTCCAAGATGATCGATCAGGTCATTGAAACCTGGGTTGTGCCCAAATACACATACAGTGTCAAATCTATCCTCAACCGATTGAATAACAGAGAGTATGTTTCGATAGGATGAGTGATAGAGCTCTCTTGTAGCAATAAATTCACTCGAGGTTTGGTCAAATGCTTGAGCAGTAATCTTTGCGGTGTGAGCGGCGCGCTCAGCGGTTGAGGTTAATAAAAGATCAGGGACTATGCCTCTCTCTTTTAATCTAAGGGCCATTGTAGGAGCATCTCGTAGTCCTCTTTTAGCCAGTGGACGATCATGATCCGCTAACCGCAAGTCTTCCCATGAAGATTTTCCGTGTCTGACCAAAATAAGTTTTTTCATATTTCCTTAAAGAGAAGATAATTTTGTTTTGACTAACCAAATATCTACATTTAGCCCACAGTTATTTATAAATTACATTATTTCATTATGTCAACCGGAACAGTAAAATTTTACAACGAAGCCAAAGGCTTTGGGTTTATCGTAGATGACGAGTCTCAAAGCGATGTGTTTGTACACGCTACAGGGCTTGTTGATCAGATTGGCCAAAACGACAAAGTATCATACGACGTCAAAGATGGCAAGAAGGGACCGAATGCCATCAACGTCAAAAAAGCATAAAAGCAATTTTGAAGTTCTTGTGATCCCCTGGAGAGTAATCTTCAGGGGATTTTTTTATTCATCATCACCTTCGGATTCGTCAGCACCACCGGCAGGTAGGTCATCCTTCTGCACGTCTTTCATATCTTGACTCTCTGCCTGCTTTATTTCCTTCGGGCTGGTGATGGATTCTTTTATTTCTACAGCCTCTGCAACATTTTTAATATTGTTGGGAAAAGACTTGAGATAGAGATCTCTCTGCGGGAAAGGAATTTCAATGTTGTTTTCGAGGAATGCAGCAAATATGGCATTCATGACTTCAGATCTGAGATCCAGCCAAATATCCATATTCTCAACCCAGAAAAGTAACCTGAAGTCCACTGAACTTTCACCAAAGTTCTGCATTAGAATTTTGGGTTTTGGGTTTTGCATTATTCTTTCCCGATTCAACACTTCTCCCAATACTTCGTTTACCTGCTTCATATCGGATCCGTAGCCAACGCCGATAAGAAGTTCAATTCTTCTTCTCTTATCCGATAAAGTCCAGTTAATCAAGCTTTGGGAAAGAAGGTCACCATTAGGTAGAATTATCTCAGATCCATCATAGGCTCTGATCTTGCTTGCTCTAATCCCGACTTCCTGAACAGTTCCAATTTGGGTGCCGATTTGGATATCATCGCCTATTTGGATCGGACGCTCAAAGGCAAGAATAATCCCTGATACCAGATTATTAATTATTGTTTGCAGACCAAAGCCAATACCTACAGATAAGGCTCCAAGGACAATTGTAATTTGCTCAAATGGGATTTTCGCAGCAGCCATAGCTATGAAAAGCCCTGTCATAATTAGTATCAGTCGAATGATCAGAACAGAACTACCCAATTTTCTATTTCGACCTCCAGCTGATTTCTGATCAAAAACTCTGGCGAAATAGGCAACATTATTGGCAATGAAAACTGATGCGACAATGATTAATATGAATAGTAGAATTGTTGAGAATTCATATTCTAGATTTCCCAGAGTCCTTGGAAGAAATAGAAACTCTTCCACCGCATTAAAAATGGGCGTAAAGAAACCCAGGTAGTAGGTCAAACTATAGAACCATAAACCAACGGCGAATAGGCTTAGGAGTCCTTCAAGTCTTTGTTGAATTTCTTGAAAATCAAAGAAGGAGGTGAGTACGTTTGCCTCTTTTTTAGAGGCCTCCAGCCAAAGATAGATTAGTTTTAAAATAATCTGGACAAAGAGATAGAGGCTGACTCCGCGATAGATATTGGCAAGGCTTGAGATGGCGTATGTCTTTGCAAGACTAACCCGCCCCATAACATTCAATCCAATTGAAAATAAGGAGATAAGAATAACTATGTAGGATAGAATGCGGATTATACTTGATCCGACAAATTTGGTCTTAAAAGTCTCTCTAATTAGTAGGGAGCCCATAGTAATCCCCAAGAGAGCAATTATTAGATCAAAATATCGCTCATCGAAATTAACGCTCCATGTGAGCGCAAACATTGGAGTGATTAAGTATACAGGGAGGAAAATCATCCATAATCTGAAAATAGATTTTGGGAATCTTTCTTTTACAATTGGAGTGGAAATAAGGACGAAAAACAAACCCAACATGGATGAAAAAACTATTGTCGGGTTTTCTATAAACGTGAAGCAAAAAGGAAGTACAACAATAATACAACTGAACAGAAGATACTTGTTAACAAAACCAACCCTCTCCAAAATTTGAGAAGCAAATTCTTTACGTTTTTTGACTCCTCGAATTACAATGGTGGTATAAACGTAAATAGCTAAAACAATCGCCAGGCATGTCAGAAGGTAATTGGCATTGATTCTTAGATAGCGTTGAAGCACGAATAGATTTGTAGTCACGGATTCCTGAAAAACCTCTATGAAATCTTCGGTGGCTTCATAGTTCTTTGGTTCCCATATATAGTTCACCTCCTTGTTCCAGGATCTCTTTTTTACAATCTCTTCACTTTGTCTAAAGAACTGTCTTAAGTTTAAGAATTGAATACTGAGATCTGCGACTTTCGCCTGGTAGGTTGCAATTTGAATCTCTTGGTTTAGTAGAGTGCTATCTACAAAGTCAATTTCTCCTTGAAGTCTTTTTAGCTCCTGATTGATTTCAGGAAGAATC
>CAZLUY010000462.1:0-10350 GCA_964562785.1 uncultured Limnohabitans sp.
TTGGGTAAGCCCAATTCATAGACTCGACAGACCAACAAGCGGCGTTTTGTTATTTTCCAAGGATTCCAAGGACCTGCCTTTCTTAAAAAATCAATTTGAGGAAAGACAGGTTCATAAAACCTATTGGGCAATTTGTAGAGGTATTCCTCAGGTCACATCAGGAACCATAGATTATCCTCTAACCAGCGAATACTCCAATGTCAAACAAGAAGCTGTTTCCGGTTATCGGCTGATTTCTAAATGTGAAATCAACTATAACACCACTGGACGATATCCTACAAGTAGATATTCACTGATTGAGGTAATGCCTCAAACTGGCAGGACTCACCAAATAAGGAAGCACCTTGCACATATCCGTCATTATATCATCGGAGATAAAAAGCATGGGGACAATAAGCAAAACCAATTCTTTGAAAAGGAATTTGGAATCACCCAGCTACTGCTCCACTCGAAGGAGCTAACTATAACTCACCCAAAGACAAAAAAGGAACTTAACATTGAGGCTCAGATTCCATCGCATTTCAATAAAGTAATGCAGGATTTGAGTTTAGAAGCCGGCAAAAGCTCATCTCTTCAATAGATAATAGAGATTTTAAGCTATTTTAGGCGGTTCAAAAATGATAACTATGAGAAATATGCTTCTTGGGCTTTTTGTTTTAATAAGCTCAACCACCCTTAGCACAGCGCAAAAGAAGAAGATCCAAAAACAGTTTGACGAGGAATTAGCCGTCAGTCATATCACCTACCTTGCATCTGATGAATTAATGGGGCGAGACCCAGCAAGACCTGAAATGAAACTGGCTATTGATTACATAGCTGGTGAATTCGAAAAGCTTGGAGTTAAAGAAGTTCCTGGTGCAGATGGATATTTCCAGAACATCCCATTCAACCTATCCTCTCCCCCCAAATCAGGAAGCTTAAGTATGGGTGAAAATCAATTCACTCAGCGAGAGTCTATGCTGGTTTTAGATGGTGAATCATTATCAGGAGAGTACGAATTAGTCGATTTGGGCTATGGTCTTGCTGATGATTACAGCGGGAAGGATGTCAAAGGAAAAATAGTGGTTACCAATCTTGGCGCCCCTGATCGAATGAGCCCAGCTCAACTCTTTGCTGTAGGTAGAGAAAAAGTTGCCTTGGCTGCCGAAAATGGAGCCGTGGGTATTATCGAAATGTATAACATCCCTTCAATTCCCTGGGACTTGATTGCTAATTATTTAAGCCAAGATCAATTATCAATTGACCAGGGTGAGTCTAGTAAACTCCCATACCTGTGGGTGAAAGACCTTAAGAGCGAAGTCAAAAACCAGGTTGCCAAAGGTGAGATCAGTTCCGCAAACCTTGATATCACTGGCAAAACGCTCAGCCCAGTTGATGGCAAAAATATTGTTGGTTGGATAGAAGGAACAGATAAAAACCTCAAGAATGAGTTTGTGATGCTTTCCGCTCACTATGATCATGTGGGCGTTGGAAGAGCCGATGCAGAGGGTGATACGATTTATAATGGAGCTAGGGACAATGCTGTAGGTACAGTTTCTGTTCTGAACGCTGCAAAATATTTCGCAAAGAATCCTCCGAAGAGATCCATTTTACTTGCTCTTTGGACTGCTGAAGAAAAAGGCTTGTTAGGGAGTGCATATTTCGCTGACAATCCACTGATTCCACTTGAGCAAATTGCATACAATTTGAATATCGATGGAGCAGGCTATAATGACACTTCTGTAGTGACAGTAATAGGTTTAAGTAGAACCTCTGAAATGTCGACGATGGCTAAAGCATCCGAGGCTTTTGGTCTGACTGCTATTGAGGATCCCGCCCCTGAGCAAGGTCTTTTTGATAGATCTGACAATGTGAGCTTTGCTAGAAAAGGAATTCCAGCCCCAACCTTTAGTCTTGGTTTCACTGCATTTGACGATGAAATCAATAAGTACTACCATAAAGCGGGCGATGATGTAGAGAGCCTTGACATGGAATACGTTATCAAGTATTGGAAGGCTTATATCTATGCCGCAGAAATGATAGCAGATACCAAGGCTAAGCCATTCTGGGTTGAAGGTGATAAGTACGAAGAAGCAGGTAAGAAATTATATGGCTTAGAGTAGAACAATCTTTCTAATTCATCATGAAAAAGGAGCTTTTATAGAGCTCCTTTTTTTATTAAAAAAGCATTCCTGCTATTGTAGCTGTCATTAAGCATGCTAAAGAAGCAGCAAACAGAGATTTAAATCCTAAGCGGCTAATGTTTGCCTGTTGATTAGGAGCAATAATTCCAATGCCTCCCAACTGAATTGCAATGGATGAAAAATTAGAAAATCCGCAAAGCGCGTAGGTTGCAATAATCATAGACTTAGGACTTAGGCTTCCTGCCTCTTGCATTTCCGATAGACTCAGATAAGCAACGAATTCATTGATCACGGTCTTTTGTCCAAGCAGACTACCAACCTGCAGTGTATCCTGCCATTCCACCCCAATTATCCAGGCAAAGCCTCTAAATACCTGTCCAAATAAATACTCCAAAGAAAAGCCTTCAAACTGTCCTGAAGTAGAACTAATAACAAGGGAATTTAAACCAGTCAGATCTCCTATCACATCTGTCAGAAAAAAGTTGATAGCTGCAATTACAGCAATAAAAGCCAGAAGCATTCCTCCTACATTTAAAGCAAGTTTAAGACCTTCTGAAGCCCCCTTGGACATGGCGTCAATCAGATTAACTCCCAGGTTCTCTTCATTCACTTCTAGCTTATCTTCTTTCTCTGCACTTTCCAGTTCAGGAACAATGATCTTTGACAAAACGATAGCAGCTGGAGCATTCATAATACTAGCTCCTAATAAATAGGCTGCGAATCTCGTCTGTTCTTCAACACTATCTCCCCCCAGAAATGCAACATAAGCTGCTAATACACCTCCGGCAATCGTAGCCATCCCTCCTGTCATCAGACACATGAGCTCCGACTTGGACATTTTGGAAATGAAGGGACGCACCAAAAGTGGAGCCTCAGTTTGACCAAGGAAAATATTACCAGCCGCAGAAAGGGATTCAGGTCCGGATAAGCGCATGGTTCTGGCCATTATCCAGGCTATCCCATAAACTATCTTCTGCAAGATTCCTAAATAGTATAATCCCGCTGAGACGGTTGAAAAGAAAATGATGGTTGGGAGAACCTGAAAGGCGAAAATGCTACCAAAGGAACCAGTAGCTAGTTCCCCAAAAATAAACTCAGCCCCATCCTGACTAAAACTTAATAGTTTTACAAAGCCTTGACTCAGATAGGAAAATCCAGACGCTACTACAGGAACCTGAGTAATCAACACTCCAAAAGACAATTGAAGACCAATCCCAATTCCAACCAATCTCCAATCAATCTTTTTTCGGTTTCCTGAAAAAATAAAAGCCACCAAAATGATGACTACTAACCCAAAGACTCCTCGAATAAAATCCATTTGCTTAAACAGGTAAAACCAAAAGTAATTAAGCAAAACAAAAAAGCCCGACGACTGTCGGGCTTTTTTTAGTTTCGTTTGTTTATTTCATCTCGGATTCTAGCTGCTTTCTCATAATCTTCATCTGATATCGCTTTATCCAGCATTTGATTCAGGCGATCAAGACTATAATCCTTTAAACCGCTGTCTTTCTTAGCAGGAGAAACCTGTTCCTCTTTCTTTTTAGCCACTTTCTCTTCTTTCTTCTCCTCTTCCGTCATCTCCAAAGAAGCTTCGTTCATTACCTTTTCAGAACAGAAAATGGGACATTCAAACCTAACTGCGATTGCAATAGCATCTGAAGGCCTGGAATCAATCTCCACTTCTGAACCATTATTATGACCGAAAATCTTTGCATAGAAGACTCCTTCCTGCATATCAGAAATAACAATCCTATCTAATTCAAAAGAAAAGCTACTCGCGAATGATTTAAAAAGGTCATGGGTCATCGGTCTATTGGGAATGATCTTCTCGATTTCAATGGCTATGGCCTGAGCTTCGAACATTCCTATGACAATTGGTAACCTTCTGGCACCATCCGATTCCCCTAATACCAGAGTGAATGAACCTGACTGGGAATGGTTGGATGATAAACCTAAAATCTCTAATTCAACGAGTTTTTCCACAAAAATTATAATTCAGCTTGTAATGCTTCATTCAGTTTCGGTACCACCTCAAAAGCATCACCCACGATACCGTAATCTGCTGCTTTAAAAAATGGTGCTTCCGGATCCTTATTGATTACAACAATGCACTTGGACGAATTTACGCCAGCAAGATGCTGAATAGCTCCAGAAATTCCTACCGCAATATATAAAGTTGGTGCTACTTTGACACCAGTTTGTCCTACATGTTCATGATGAGGTCTCCACCCGATGTCAGAAACCGGCTTAGAACAGCCAGTAGCTGCACCTAAAGTCTTGGCCATATCCTCTATCATACCCCAGTTTTCTGGACCTTTTAGTCCTCTACCACCAGAAACTACAATATCTGCTTCAGGAAGTAACACCTCTCCCGTAGCTCTATGAGTAGATGTAATCTTAGCTGCAAAATCTGAATCATCAAGATTTACGGCAAATTCCTCAACTGCCACCGGAGCGCCATCCGTCTTCAGATCAATAGCATTCTTCTTAATGGCTAGAATCTTATTATCTGTAGTCAGGCTAGTTTCAGCAAATGCTTTACCTGTGTAAATGCTACGCTTTACAAGGTACTCCCCATCAGTTTTTGGTAACTCAACAACATTAGATACCAAGCCTGCATTCAATTTAATCGCTAATCTGGCTGCTACGGAGTCTCCTAAAGAAGATTTTGCCAATATCAAGGTCTTAGCTCCCGTAGAGTTAAATGCTTGAGCAACTGCACTTGCATGAGCCATAATTATACCTGCACTCAACTTTTCATCAGAAGCATGTAATACCTTATCCGCTCCTGCCACTCCTGCCTGCGCCAAAGCATCTCCTTCAATAGCACCAAGGGCAATGGCTACAACCTCACCTTCTCCAGTCTGTGCGCTAAGAGCCTTGGCAAATGAAACTGCTTCAAGGCTAGTTTTCTTAATTTGACCTTCGGCATGTTCAATATATACTAATACTGACATAATATCTTGATTTATATTTATTTACGATTTAATAATTAAAGTACTTTTGCATCATTCTTAAGTAGCTGTACCAGCTCATTGACATTATCTTTGTCAACTAGTTTAACAGCTCCCTTTGCTGGAGGCAATGCAAAAGATTTAGTCTCGGCCTGAGTTTCATCACCTACAGGATCCACCACATTAAGTGGCTTAGATCTAGCCGACATAATTCCTCTCATATTTGGGATTTTCCATTCAGCAATCGGCTCCTGACATCCTGCAATTAAAGGAAGGCTTGCCTCGAGGTTCTCTTTACCTCCTTCAATCTCACGCTGCATACTTACATTGGATCCATCCACATCGAGCTTCATAACAGGAGAAAAGCTTGGAATACCTAGCAATTCACCAACCATTCCGTGGACCATCCCTCCATTGAAATCGATGGATTCTCTACCCATCAAAATCAAATCGTAGTTTCCTTCCTTGGCGTAATGTGCGATCTGCTTAGCTACGAAAAAAGAGTCCTTTGGGTCAGTATTTACTCTTATCGCATCATTCGCGCCAATAGCTAGAGCTTTTCTTAAGGTAGGCTCAGTTTCAGGGCCACCAACATTTAGAACAGTACGATTACCTCCAGTTTGATCTCGCAACTCAACAGCTCTGGCAAGTGCGTAATCATCATATGGCCCAATAACAAATTGAACACCAGTTGTGTCGAACTTTGTATTACCGTCTGTGAACTGAATCTTAGAGGTAGTATCGGGCACGTGTGTGATACAAATAAGTATATTCATTGGTTTAGATTTAGATTATTCTAGATTTATTTTGTGTGAAATTAATAGTCGCTACCTAATTAAAAAAACTTATCGATGAGCAATTTAAATCGATTGCAGATGCTTCTTGAGTTTTGTAAATCAGAACCCGAAAACCCATTTAATTGGTATGCTTTGGCATTGGAGTACAATGCTATGAAAGACCATAAAGCGGGTGAATTGTTTGACAAATTGCTGGAAGAATTCAGTGACTACCTACCCACCTATTATACCGCCGCTCAGTATTATGCTGAGATGGAATATCTGGAAAAGGCCACAAAAATTTTCTCTCAAGGAATAGACTTAGCAATAGCTCAAAATGAGAGTAAAACTTTACAAGAGTTAAGAAGTGCATTTGAGATGTTCAAATTTGAGAATGATTTAGATTAAGATTGAAGACCAGCCAAGATGCTATCTCAGAAAAAATTGTGTGACATAATAATTCCAATTTTGGAAGAGAAAGGCCTTTGCTGCAAAAAAACAGCAATAATTAAAGCACGACAAGCAAGATCTGGCGAATGTATTATCACCATTACCCAGGATGGCATGGAGACGATCAATTACGCAAAGACAGGAGATTGGGTGGTCGAAAATCAGACAGGGGCCAAGGAAAAATATATTCTATCCTCCACAGCTTTTGAAACCAAGTATAAAACCACTGAAAATTCCGAAGGCTGGAATACCTACTCTCCTATTGGAAAAGTCATAGCCATTGAATATTCGGAGGATTTGTTAGATGTTTCTATCGAGAACTTTGAGGCTCCTTGGGGAACACCTATGAGCCTAAAAAATGGAGACTTTCTGGTAGCACCTCTGGACAAATCTGAGGTATATCGAGTTGCAAAGAAGGAGTTCGAAGAGACTTATGCCCCTTGTTAAGGACAAATAACAATCTTACCTGTTTGCTCACCCGCCTTCATTCGGTCAAAAGCAGCAACAGCATCTTTTAAGTGAAATACTTTATCTACTAATGGCTTGATTTGATGGTTCTTTACGAAAGCAATCATATCGGCAAAATCATCATCCGAACCCATCGTAGACCCTTTGATATTTAATTGATTCCAAAAAATTCGCCGAGCATCTAGTCCTTCTGGATTACCTCTTGTCGCACCATAGAAAACGATCGTTCCACCAGGCTTACAAACCTTAAGCAAGTCTTTAAAAGAAGGACCTGCTGCTCCATCAATAATTACATCAAAGCCATCTGAGGCAGTTTTTGCCTCTTGTGGCCATGTGTCATTTGTGTAATCAAAGCCACCTTCTACCCCAAGTTCTTTTGCCGTTGATAATTTGGATGAACTACTACTGCTTACCCAAACCTGGGCACCTGCTGCCAAAGCAAACTGGGTAGCAAATTGGGCTACCCCCCCTCCAAATCCTGTGACCAAAACTTTTTGACCATTATTCAATCCAGCTCTGTAGAACAGGGCCCGATAAGCTGTTAAACCAGCCAAAGGAAGTGCTGCAGCCTCTTCCCAGCTTAGATGATCTGGTTTTTGGTGAAGTCTATCTGCAGGAATATCCACATATTCTGCAAGTGTTCCGTTAGTCGGTATTCCTAAGATTCCAAATTCCTTTGATTGGGCTTTCTGATCATTGCCCCAGAATAAAGCCGGGTTGATGATGACCTCTTGACCCACCCAGACTTTATCCTTTTCATCAGTCACTTCAGAAACTACCCCAGCCCCATCTGAGCCTAGGATTATTCCATCCTTAAGGTTTGGATAAAGCCCCTTTCGAGCCCACTCATCCCTGTGGTTTAATGCAGCAGCCTTAACCTTTACACGAACAAATCCCGAAGTAAGCTTTGGTAAATCAACCTCGCCGATATTGATTTTATCGGCTAGACCACTTTCTAGAGTTACGGCATTCATAATTTAAAAATCATCCAAAGCAGGACCTGGAGCAGGTGCATCGTCATCGTCCGTGTTGGCCTTACTTTGGAAACTAATTGTATTATTCCCCTGGTCGAAATCAGAGAATCCGGAAGACTGTGCAGGCAAAGAACTACCGTAAGGTTTCATACTGCCCATATCCGGTGCTGAAATGGTTTCATAGTCGGTAAACTTCGTGAACTGACCAATGAACCTTAGCTTGACGCTTCCTAGTGAACCATTTCTATGCTTAGCAATTATAACCTCTCCTAAGCCAGCAGTATTCACAATTTGATTATCATCCAGCTCCACTTCGTTGATTCCATAATATTCAGGACGATAAAGGAACATCACCATATCAGCATCCTGCTCAATTGATCCTGATTCTCTCAAATCCGAAAGCTGAGGTTTCTTATCCCCTCCCCTTGTTTCCACGGCCCGCGAAAGCTGAGAAAGTGCGATCACAGGTACATTGAGTTCCTTGGCGATTTTCTTCAGTGCTCTGGAAATACTCGCGATTTCCTGCTCTCGGTTTCCTCCACCACCTTTGGTATCTCCAGACATCAATTGCAGGTAGTCAATCACAATCATTTGAATATCATGCTGAGCTTTCAGCTTTCTACACTTTGCTCGCAGCTCAAGAATAGAAAGTGCAGGAGTATCATCCACAAAAAGAGGAGCCTTGGATAAAGCCGCTGTTTTATGTACCAGCTGCTCCCACTCATAATTTTCTAGAGATCCCTTCTTGATCTTCTCTGAACTAAGCTCGGCCTCTGCACTGATCAGTCTATTCACCAACTGAACTGAGGACATTTCCAAAGAGAATATAGCTACGGGTTTACCGTGATCAACTGCAGCATTCCTAAGCACAGATAGAACAAAGGCTGTTTTACCCATTGCAGGTCGAGCGGCTATAATGACCAAATCTGATTTTTGCCAACCGGAAGTAACTCTATCCAAAGCAGTGAAGCCAGAAGGAACTCCCGTCAGACCATCTTTCTGATCCTTTCTGATTTCCATTTCCTGGATGGCCTCTCGCATGATGGATTTCATATCAGAGTAATTCTTCCTGATATTTCTTTCGGAAATCTCAAATAGAGACTGCTCCATCTTGTCCAGCAGCTCAAATACATCCGTTGTCTCTTCAAAGGAGTCCTTCTGAATTTCTGAGGAAATATTGATCAGTTCACGCTTGATTGCTTGCTCTGTAATAATACGAGCATGGTATTCGATGTTGGCGGCTGATGCCACTTTAGAAGTAAGCTCAGTTACATAAAATGCTCCTCCTGCAATTTCCAAAGCACCATTTTTTCTGAGCTGAGATGTTACAGTCAGCAGATCAATTGGCTGAGAATCAGTAAACAAGTCCAGAATTGCCTGAAAAATTACCTGATGCGCATCCTTGTAAAAAGAATCAACTTTTAGGATATCAATCACATTAGTTAGCGCATCCTTTTCCAGCATTAGAGCCCCAAGAACTGCTTCTTCTAATTCTACTGCCTGCGGTGGTAGCTTTCCTAGCGGGCTAGGAGTTTCAAAGGAAGTCTTTTTACGGTTTATTCTTGTCGGCTTCGGGTTATCTGGCATGTTACAAATGTATCTTCTTTTCCGTCAAACTTTTGAACAAGTTTTACACCAGGTTGTGCACCCATTGTCCACAAATTTTCAACTTTTCAGACTATTACTGTCAATAGAAAAATAGAGCTCTATTTATAATAAACACCATTTCTATACCCTCTGAACATGCTGCAAAGCATTCCCCAGGTAGTATGCCATAGCATTTCCGAAATTGGGATATTCGCAATTCTGGTTCCTAATAATGGTTCATTATCCAGCATACCATAATCATCCCAAAAGTCTGGGAAAAGAAGGTTGAAATTGATGTAATAAATGGTAAAGGAAATTAGGCCTACAGCTAATGCCGATATGAGTGATATTTTAATCAGATCAGGACGCTGAATCCATATATATGCAGATAGTAAAAAGAAGGTAATAAACGTGACGTATCCAGAGTGAATGTTGAATCCAATACTGAACACGCTCAAACTGCTTACTCCAGCAATAAACAACCAAAAGAAATCACGATACTTAGCAGGTGTCTTCCTTGAGTAATCTATCTCCCGTTTAGTAAATGAAGAGTGAATATATCCTCCAACTCCAAACATGGCGAAGCCAATGATATAATCCTCAATCCCAGGTATACCCTGCCCAAAAAGTGTTGGAGGCCGCCAATAATCTCTGAAATACCAAACCTCAGCAACAACTCCCATAAGCCCTCCTACAGCTCCTACCTTAATCATCCCTTGCTTAAATGGGCTCTTAACAAAAACCACAAGCCATGCGCACATGTATAGCAAAGCAAGAATTAAATAGGCGTACTTGTCAGGTAACATTGTTCAGAATTTGGGCGAAAATAATGGAAAAAGAATTCCGTTGAAAAAAAACGAGATTAAAGCTCAAATAGCACTTATGGCAAGAATTAATTCCTATGTTTGATTAACATTTTTCTCAACAAACCAACCATGAAAAACTATCACTTCATCGCCATTGGTGGAGCGGTGATGCACAACCTGGCACTGGCACTCGCAAGGAAAGGTTATCAAGT
>CAZLUY010000463.1:0-1553 GCA_964562785.1 uncultured Limnohabitans sp.
GATAGTATTTGCTTGTGCTCCACAAGAGGCTAGTGAATCTGAGATTCAGGAAAAAGTAAATCAACTTACTGCTCTGAGAAGCCAGGCTAGTGATATTCAGCTGCAGATTCAGAATCTTGAAAAAGAGATATCTGATTTGGATCCGAATTTCGCTCAGGCCAACAAAAAATCTATTTTGATCACAACTGCTGAGGCCAAAAAAGGGAACTTCGAACATTACGTAGAGGTAACAGGGTCCGTGCTATCAAAGAAAAATGTGAGCATCAGTTCTGAGACTGTGGGGACAATTTTGGAAATCCCTGTAGTAGAAGGTATGCGCGTTCAACAAGGTCAGCTTCTAGCGAGAGTAGACTCAGAATCTATTCAAAGGAATATCGAAGAAGTAGAAAACTCACTTGATTTGGCTACCACACTTTTTGAAAAGCAAGAAAGGCTTTGGAATCAGGAAATTGGAACAGAGATCCAGTATTTGGAAGCAAAGAATAGAAAAGAAGGATTAGAAAGAAACCTGGCTTCTCTACAGACACAAATGTCTAAAACGATGATCAGAGCTCCTTTTACCGGAACTATTGAGACTGTTTCGGCAAGACTTGGAGAGTTGGTTCAGCCTGGAATGTCAATGTTCCAATTTGTTGGAGAAAGCGATCTATACATAGAAGCAGATGTGTCTGAGAGCTATATCGGAGTATTGGACAGAGGAGATTCAGTGAATGTTTTCTTCCCAACTTTCGATAAGGAAGTTTCAACCAAGGTTTCCGCTGTTGGAGCAATCATTAATCCGAATAACAGAACATTCAAAGTGGAGGTGGCATTACCTTCTATTGCTAATGTGAAGCCTAATATGATCTCGGTTTTGAAGATCAAGGATTATCAGAAGCAGGATGCAGTAATTGTTCCTAGCCATTTGATCTTGAGTGACAACCGAGGAGATTATCTTTTCATTGTAGAAGAGAATATTGCTAAGAAAACGTATGTAACAAGAGGTCAGACTTTCCAGCAGGAAACTGAAATCACCTCAGGGGTGGAGCCAGGCGACATTATAGTGGACAAGGGCTTTAGAGAAGTAGGAGATAATTTTAATGTGAACATAGCCCAAT
Source organism: uncultured Limnohabitans sp. (assembly GCA_964562785.1). Lineage (GTDB taxonomy): Bacteria > Bacteroidota > Bacteroidia > Cytophagales > Cyclobacteriaceae > Algoriphagus. The sequence goes on from CAZLUY010000463.1 coordinate 1,098, forward strand.
TGTAAAATTATGGCTCAGTCAAGTAATAAAAAGACTACAAGGGAATTTGGACTATCCAGTCTGAGTGTAAACAATGCTACCTCAGTGGTGATCCTGACCTTGATTATTTCGGTTCTTGGTCTTAGTGCTTACCGCACCATGCCAAAAGAAAGTTTTCCCGAAATAGTAATTCCTACGGTTTATGTAGGAACCCCATATCCCGGAAACTCACCAGTGGATATGGAAAACCTAATCACCAGGCCGATTGAGAAGGAATTGAAGTCCTTGAATGATATCAAGGATATTAATTCTACCTCCGTTCAGGATTTCTCTTCTATCGTGGTTGAATTCAACCCGGGAATCGAAATTACCAAGGCTCTACAGGATGTGAAAGATGCAGTAGACAAAGCCAAAAGTGAACTGCCAACAGATCTTGATCAGGATCCAAATGTATTAGAAATAAATACTTCGGATTTC
>CAZLUY010000464.1:0-1750 GCA_964562785.1 uncultured Limnohabitans sp.
TTTTATTGCTATTTAATTTGTGATGCATGCATAATTATTTTTTCATTTTAGTATGCATGCATACTATTTTTTTATACTTTAGGCATCCCTTAGGATAGCTATAGAATGAAGAGAGAAGAAACCGTTGACCATCACATTAAAAGTTCCTGGCATGCCATATCCAGGATGTACAATCAGCAAGCTGCTAGTGAAGGCTTCACCACAGCCATAGGGTTTGTATTGATCAACATCAATTCAAAAGAAGGGACACCAGCAACTAAGATCGCCCCAATGATCGGGTTGGAGACAAGAAGCCTTACCCGAATGCTGAAAACAATGGAGGAAAAAGATTTGATCTATAAAAAACCAGATCCTCTGGATAAGCGATCAGTTCGAATTTTCCTAACTGAAGAAGGAAAGAGGAAAAAGGAAATTTCAGTTCGAACGGTTAAAACCTTTAATGAACAAGTAAGGGAATTGGTTAATGATGAAGAGCTGAAGGACTTCTTTGAAGTTTTCAGAAAGATTCAGCTAGTCATTGATCAGGTTCAGGCTGAAAATGAAACTGACTTACATAAATCCATAATCGAATTCTAAACAACAATAAGCCTAAATAACAATGAAACGAACCATAAGAAATGTTGCCGTATTGGGGTCAGGTGTGATGGGATCCAGAATAGCCTGTCACTTCGCCAATATTGGTGTCGAGGTTCTCCTTTTGGACATTGTTCCTTTCGAGCTCAATGAAATGGAGCAGAAAAAGGGACTTACCAAAGAACATCCTCTGGTTAGAAACAGGGTGGTGAATGATGCTTTGAAAAGTACACTTAAGTCAAATCCTTCTGCGATTTATGACAAGGCCTTTGCAAGCAGAATAAAAACAGGAAATTTTGACGATGACCTACAAAAAATTAAAGATTACGATTGGGTAATCGAAGTGGTGGTTGAGCGCTTGGATATCAAGCAGCAATTATTCGAAAAGGTTGAAAAGTATCGTAAGCCCGGTACTCTGATCACTTCGAATACTTCAGGTATCCCTATGCATATGATGTGTGAGGGAAGAAGCGAAGATTTTCAAACGAACTTTGCAGGAACCCACTTTTTCAATCCTCCGAGATACTTAAGATTATTGGAAATCATCCCTGGTCCAAAAACGAATCCAGAGATCATTGATTTCTTGATGGACTATGGAGATAAATTTTTGGGCAAAGAAACTGTTCTCTGTAAAGACACACCTGCATTTATAGCAAACCGTATTGGGGTATACTCTATCATTTCTGCCATGCATACCATAGAAAAAATGGGTATGGGAGTATCGGAGGTAGACAAGCTTACAGGAACAATAATTGGAAGGGCTAAATCAGCGACTTTCCGAACGATGGATGTGGTTGGATTGGATACTACCGTTAATGTTGCCAACAATCTTTATAAAGTACTTCCACACGACGAGTCACGAGATAAGTTTAAGCTTCCTAAAATCGTAGAAGTACTCTATAACAATAAATGGTTTGGAGATAAAACCGGTCAGGGATATTTCAAGATGATCCGTCATAAAGATGGAAGAAAGGAATTGAAGGAAATAGATTTCAACACGTTTGAATACAAGCCTGCGGAAAAGCCAAAATTCCAGTCAATAGCTGCTGCTAAAGAAATTGAGGATTTGAAGCAGAGAATAAAGCTCCTAGTAAATTTTGAAGACAAGGCGGGAGAATTCTATCGTGCAACCTTTTATGATTCCTTCAGATATTGTTCAAATAGGATTCCTGAGATA
>CAZLUY010000465.1:0-2665 GCA_964562785.1 uncultured Limnohabitans sp.
GATGAAGAAGTCAGCGTTGTTCTCACGAATTGTTCTGATCGTATTGTTGTAGCTACCCCGTGGCTTAAATGCTGTTCCATATCCTTCGTATGCAAACTCATCACGAGTCTGGAAGTCAGTACCATATCTACCCTGGATGTACAACCAATCTGTTATATCATATTTCAAAGACATGTTTCCAAAGAATCTGTCCGTATTATCTTCTCTTCCCCACTGATATGCAGCCCAGTATGGGTTAGTCTGGAATACGTTACCCTGGTATCTCAATTCCTGACCATCAGGAAGTGCACCTGGCTTATTTGGATCTCCCTGGATTACGTCCAATGGAATATTACCAGGCTTAAGAACCATAGAGAAGTTTGCATTTCCTGGAGAGTCAGAAAGTCTAGGACGATTTTCAACGACCTGCTTAGAGTACTGACCCGCTACAGAAAGAGTCAATTTACCTTGTCTACTGTTCACGTTGATGTTAGCTACATTTCTGTCAAAACCAGAATTGGGAAGAACATCATTGTTCATTAGGTTAGAGAAGGAGAAACGATAAGTAGTCTTATCATCACCGCCGAAAAGAGCGATAGAGTTATTCCAAGTTGTACCCTGGCGATAGAAATCATTAAAGTCTTCACCAAGGAAGCTGTATGGTCTCTGCTCGCCATCAAACTGGATGGAGTTTTGTCCATCATACATGGCTCCCCAACCGTTAGTAGCCACATCAAGAGCTTCTTGCTGAGTACCTGGTCTCACACCATCTATACCTGGACCATAAATTCTTTGGAAGTCAGTGAAATCACGAACCTGGTCAACAGTAAAGTTTGAGTTGAAGGCTACACCAACACCTTTTCTTTCAGTTCCACCTTTAGTGGTAATCATGATTACACCGTTAGCAGCACGAGCACCATAAAGAGCTGCTGCTGTATTTCCCTTCAATACAGAAATACTTTCGATATCATCAGCATTAATGGCAGAAAGACCGTCTCCGGCATCATTACCACCCCACATACCTGCATTACCTAGGTTTCCTGATTCGATTGGCACACCGTTTACTACATACAATGGCTGATCAGCACCCGTCAAAGAAGAACCACCTCGAATTACAACACGGGTAGAACCACCGGCACCGGTTGCTGGAGGTGTTACGTTCACACCTGCCACCTTACCTGTAAGTGCATTACCTACATTAATCGCTCTGGATTCGGTGAACTTGTCCCCATCCAATTGAGTAACGGAGTACCCAAGTGCTTTTTTGTCACGCTCCATACCGAAGGAGGTCACTACAAACTCACTAAGCTCGTTCGCAGATTCCATCAAGGTGACGTTAAGCTCTGTAAGGTTTCCTACAGTAAATTCCTGAGACTCAAATCCAATAAAAGAGAAGACCAATACGGTACTTTCTTCTACAGAAATCGAGTAATTACCATCCACATCCGTGGTGGTACCTGTTTGCTTGGTTTTGTCGAGGATTGTCACCCCCGGCATGGGCAAGCCGTCCGTCCCCGCAGTGACGGTACCCCTTAGCACTCTGGTTTGGGCCTGGGTCAGAAAGACCCCGCTTACCACAAACATCAAAGTGAGAGCAATGGATAAAATTTGTCTCATAGCTGGCATTAAAAGGTTAGAAATAAAATTTGTTGCTGGCTCAAGGACTGAGCACTCTGAGTAGAAATAGCCCGTAAAATTATCTTCATAAGAATTTGGGTTAAGTAAAAAAAGGCTTCTATAAAGTACTCACCCAAAGGACATTGCCTTCAATAAAAAACTGATACAACCCACTGAGCCTATACTCTATCAGATAAAGCTAAAAAAATCGTTCCCTTTTCAAAAAATATTATTTCATTTTTTTATACAAATCGGTCAATCTTAGATAAATTTTTAGATTAAGTAAAATGATATACTATACTTATTTTATGATACAGAATTATAACCATCATTTTTTTGTCTACCATCTGCTTTTAACCCATTAATTTTATTTATTAAATCTAAGAAATTATGTTTTTTAGATGAAGATCTGATTCAGACTCAGAATAATGTTTCGAATTGTCAACTAAATTTTCGTTTCTACAAAAGAATCTTTAAGTACAACAAGATTCGATCAAATACCTTAATAAAAAAAGCCACCCTCTCGGGTGGCTTTTTCATTATTCAAAACTTGTAATGCTTATCTGATGAAAAGCATCTCTCTGTACTTTACTAGAGGCCAAGACTCGTCATCCACCAATAACTCTAGCTTATCAGCAGCATATCTGATTTTCTCAAAGAAGCCATCTTTTACCAAAGTCTGGTATCCCTTAGCTCTTCTTGCGATATCCTCGTCTACATTAAGTTTTCTTCGAGCATCGATCATTCCAGTGATATTTGTCTTCAATGCTTCGATATGCTTAGAAACTTCTTTGATAGTTTCCACAGCGGCAGAATTATCTAAACCAAGCCCCTTCATGCCATTAGCATTTTGGATTAGTTTATTTTGATATAGTACAGCAGTTGGGATGATATGATTCAATCCAAGATCTCCCATCACTCTACTTTCAATCTGAACTTTCATGATAAAGTTCTCAAGCATAATTTCATGACGCGCATGAAGCTCTACTTCATTCATTACACCATGTTTTGCAAAGAGTTCTTTAACCTCACTTCTTGTATAAACATCAAGAGCTTCAGGAGTAGCCTT
>CAZLUY010000466.1:0-2291 GCA_964562785.1 uncultured Limnohabitans sp.
TTTTCAACTTGCAGTACAACGGTTCAGATTCATCGGCCGTTAACTCAAATTCATCTGGCTGGGAGCAATCTTTAATCAACCCCAGTTCTAAAGAGAAATCCATTATTCTGGATGCCGGTGGTTGGCAAAAACTAGAGGGTGGGGTAGAGGTTTTTGTCTCAGACTCTTTGGATTGGTCAGGTGTATACGCCGAACGCGAGCGAGCAATGTTTTTAGAATCCAAGATTTGGCTTTCTTCAAATATGAAAAGTCAAGAATTGAAGGAATCTTTTCCCTTTTGGGCTTGGGGATCAATTCTACTCATCCTAATGACTGCACTTTGGGCTGAACCCAAATTGTTTCAATAACATAATTTTGACCAGTTTTTATCAATTCCGCGTATCTTCATCTCTGCAAATTTTGAACTTATGCTTACTTGCCAAAAGCACTTATTCGGTCTTGATCCTGATGTTTCTTACTTGAATAATGCCTATAGAGGTCCTATTCTAAAAGCATCACTAGAAGCCGCTCAAAAGGACTTGAACCAAATGCTGAATCCCTATACTCAGCAGCCTGAGGATTTCTTCACTTGCGTTAAAAATGTGAAGGACCTTTTCTCAAATATGATTGGAACGGTGTCCGATCAGATTGCCTTGATACCGAGCACCTCATATGGCTTTGCCACAGCATTATCAAATTGGAAAGGGAAGCCAAATGGGAAGGCAATAACTGTAAGAGATGAATTCCCAAGCGGTTATTTTTCCTTGAAGCGATGGGCCGAGGAGAATGACAATGAATTGCTGATTATTGAGCCTGATCCTGAGTCTTCTAATCAGTCTCAATCTTGGTCAGATAGGTTAATCGAATCCATAAACGATCAAACTTCGGTAGTCCTAATCTCAAGTGTGCATTGGATGAACGGGACGAAGTTTGATTTAAAAGCTATTGGAGAAAAATGTGAAGAGGCAGGCGCTTGTTTTATCGTTGATGGAACCCAATCGGTGGGAGCGATGCCCATGAACGTGGAGGAGTTTAAGATAGATGCGCTCATTTGCGCAAGCTACAAGTGGCTCCTCGGCCCGTATTCTTTAGGATTGAGCTATTTCTCTGATAAGTTTGATCAGGGTAAGCCTTTGGAGGAATCATGGATGAATCGAACTAACTCCCATATTTTCTCTGAACTCACCAATTATCAGGAAGAATTCCTACCTGGAGCAAATCGATTTAATGTAGGAGAAACCAGTTATTTCATTCTTCTCCCTATGCTCGAAAAGGCCTTGGAACAACTACATTCATGGACAGCTGTTTCTATTCAGGCCTATTCAAGAAGTCTGAAAGAGAAACTTGTTGACTTCCAGGAAAGCAGAGGTTTGATTTTAGATATGAGTGACTATTCTTCGAATCATTTATTCTCTTTGCCACTACCTGAATCTGCAAATCCAAAGCAAGTGAAAAGTGATCTGGAAAAGCAGCAAGTGTATGTTTCAGTAAGAGGAACTTCCTTACGTGTATCCATCAATGTCTTTAATGAGGAAAGGGATATTGATCGGTTGAAAGAAGCGCTTTCCTAACGGAAATTCAGTGTAAACACTGTACGAACATTCGGCACAGAAGTCACCTGAAGACTTCCTTTATGTAGATTCATAATCTGACGAGAAATCGCAAGGCCAATTCCCGAGCCTGTTTTCTTGGTGGTGTAGAATGGTACAAAAATTCTCTCAAGTGCCTCGGGTACTATTCCAGGACCATGATCTTCGACTTGAATGATTGTTCCTAAATCTCCCTGGTTCACACTTGAAAGCCAGATTTTCCGGTCTGCTTGTTGGCTAAGTGATTCTGAAGCATTTTTCACCAGATTGATCAAAATCATTGTGATTTGATCCACATCACAAACGATTTCAGAATCTGATGGCTCTACACTTGTCTCGATATGAACTTCTGTGTTTTTCAAATCCTCCTTCATCAGTCGAAGCACATTGTCGAATAGAGTTTGTACTCCAATATTCGATTTTTGTGGCTTTGGGATATTGGTGTAGTCTCGATAAGCATTCACAAAACTTACCAAGCCACGACTTCGATTAGCAATGGTGTCTAGTCCTTCCTGCATGTCTTGAAATCCATCACGTTTGATGAGCATCCCTTCTTTTTGAATAAAGGAATCCTCTTCCAAAATCGTCCTTAAGCTTTCGACCAAGCTTGAGATTGGAGTGATCGAATTCATGATTTCATGACGAAGAACCTTGGTCAGATTTTGCCAGGCCTCTAATTCATTGGATTGGAGTTCTGCATTAATGTTTTGAAGCGATAGCAAG
>CAZLUY010000467.1:0-5868 GCA_964562785.1 uncultured Limnohabitans sp.
CGAAAAATAGCTGTAGAATTAGACGTAGAAGAGGTTACCTGGCAACCTCGAATGAAGAAAAAGTAAAGGATTTATTATCCAAAGGATTATGAAAACTGCATTGACTTTCCCCATATATAAAACTGAGAATTCAAATCTTGCTTCAACTGATTTTTCCAATCTTGTTTTTGGAAGAACTATCAGTGATCACATGTTCATCGCTGATTATCGTGATGGAGAATGGACAGATTTAAGGATTGAAGCATATAAGCCTCTGGAAATGAATCCAGCTAATGCGACACTGCATTATGGTCAATCCATTTTTGAAGGCATGAAAGCCTATAGAACTCCTGATGGAAAAGTCTCTGTTTTTAGAGGTGACGCCAACTGGAGAAGGCTAAATGAATCTGCAGAAAGAATGTGTATGCCGACTTTGCCTGAAGAGATTTTCATGGAGGGCCTCTTCCAGCTTTTGGAAATTGATAGGGATTGGGTTCCTTCTGCCGATGGTGCTTCTTTGTATGTCAGACCGTTCATGTTTGCTACTGATGATTATATCGGGGTAAAACCATCTGATACCTACAGATTCATCATTTTCACATGTCCAGTAGGAAGCTACTACTCTAAGCCAGTTAGCGTCAAAGTTGAACCAAAATTCACCAGAGCCACTGAAGGGGGAACAGGTTTTGCAAAAACTGCGGGTAATTATGCGGCTAGCCTCTACCCTGCTCTGCAAGCTCAAAAAGAAGGCTATGATCAGCTTTTGTGGACTGATGGAAAAAATCACAGCCAAATTGAAGAGAGCGGAACGATGAATGTAATGTTTAAAATCGACGGAAAGATCATTACCGCTCCAACCCATACAGGCACTATTCTCAAGGGAATCACAAGAGATTCTGTAATTCAGCTTGCAAGAGACTGGGAAGAACCTTTAGATGAGCGCTTCCTTTCTGTAAGTGAACTAGAAGAAGCTCTTATTCAAGGTAGACTCGAAGAGGCATTTGGTACCGGGACTGCTGCTACTATCGCACATATTGAGCGTATTCATATCAATGGAACTGACTATAACCTGCCAGCCAAGGATGAAAATGCATTTTCTAATCGGGTACTGAGAGAATTAGATGGCATCAAATATGGCCAGGTTGCTGATCCTCATGGTTGGGTTAGAACGGTCTAAGCAAATTCTCTGAATGAATAAAATTTTTCTCTTCCTCTGTTTTTTTGGTTTATCGCAAATTGCCTTTGCACAGGGGAGAGATTTTTTATTACTCAAAAGAGGGTCCAATCAAAAGACTCAACTACGTTACTACCCTGGTGAAGAAATCACCTACAAAAGCAAAAAGCTTGGATATTACGTCACAGATGTGATCACGGAGTTTGATAAGGATTTTATCTACCTACGAGAAAATATTCTGTCCCCAGACGATATTCTGGAAATAAACATTCGGAGAAAAGATAAAAGAAACGGAACGCTGACCGCCTTCAATAGCCTAATCCTTGGGGCTGGAGTAATCCTTATTTCTGTAGAAATCATCAACAGCTTGTACCAGACAGGATCTGTTGATGTGAGTAATGGAGTAGCAATATCCTCTGGTGCTCTGGCAGCAACCGGCCTCGCTATGCTCCCTTTGCGCTACAAAACATTCAAACATGAAGGACAAAATAGAATTCAAATAGTCCTCATGAGAATCGATGAGTAAAACTGTAGTATAATCAGTTTTTTTTAGCAATTTTTGCCACTCGATTTTTAACCAAACAGATATGACTTCGGACCAACTGAAAGACTTGAAAGCTCGCACCTCGGCTTTAAGGAGGTATCTTTGACTACGATCGTAAGAAAGCTGAAATAGAAGATTTGGAGGCTGTATCAGCGCAGCCTGACTTCTGGAATAACCCGGAAGAAGCAGAAAAAACGATGAAGCAAATCCAGCAAAGAAAAGGCTGGACGAAATCCTTTGAAGATCTTGATCAGGTCATTCAGGACCTGGATGTACTATACGAATTTTACTCCATGGACGAAGTTCCTGAGGAAGAAATCGTGCAAGAGTATGAAAAAGCAAGAGATGCCGTAGAGGATCTTGAACTTAAGAAGATGCTCTCAGCAGAAGAGGATCAACTCAATGCAGTAATTGAAATCAACCCTGGAGCCGGAGGAACGGAAAGTAATGACTGGGCATCCATCATCATGAGGATGTACATCATGTGGGGTGAAAAGAATGGCTATAAGGTAAAAGAAGTCGACGTTCAACCAGGTGAAGTCGCAGGTATCAAATCTGCCACCCTTGAGTTTGAAGGACCCCTTGCCTATGGCTATTTAAAATCCGAGACTGGAGTACACAGATTAGTCAGAATTTCACCCTTTGATTCAGGCGGTAGAAGACACACCTCCTTCGCCTCCGTCTATGCCTATCCTCAAGTGGATGATTCCATAGAAATTGAAATCAATCCTGCAGATGTAGAATTACAAACTTCACGTTCAGGAGGTGCTGGTGGGCAGAACGTAAACAAGGTGGAAACCAAGGTTCAATTGACCCACAAACCAACAGGTATTGTTGTGGTTTGTCAGATCGAGAGATCCCAGCTAGCTAACCGTGAAAGGGCCATGCAAATGCTTAAATCTCGATTATATCAAATGGAGATTGAGAAGCGGAATGCCGAAATTGACAAAATTGAATCATCCAAGCTAAGAGTGGATTTCGGATCGCAAATCCGAAATTATGTACTGCATCCATACAAATTGGTAAAGGATAATCGTACTGGCCATGAAACCTCTGATACTCAATCAGTTTTGGATGGTGGACTAAATGAATTTATGAAGGCTTATCTTCTTGCCCAAAGCGAAGAAGAAGCAAATAAAGATTAAAGAAAGGCCGGTTAAACCCGGCTTTTTTTCTAGCCCATGGCAAAAATACTCCCCTCATTTTTTACACTGGATTTTTTCCTTCTCTGTCTGAGCTCCTTTATGTTTTTCAGCTCATTCAATATGATTATCCCTGAACTTCCAGCCTATCTCACTTCTTTAGGCGGCGAGGATTACAAAGGATTGATCATTGCCTTATTCACTTTATCTGCAGGCTTGTCAAGACCCTTTAGCGGTAAGCTTGCCGATAAGATCGGGAGAATACCCGTGATGATGGTCGGAGCTTCAGTATGTTTCGTAGTTGGTCTCCTCTACCCTCTTTTGAGCTTTGTTGGAGGTTTTCTATTCCTTCGCTTTGCCCATGGTTTTTCAGCTGGATTCACCCCAACGGGAGCATCAGCTTATGTAGCAGATATTGTCCCATTCCAAAAACGTGGAGAGGCAATGGGTATTCAATCCTTGTTCGGATCCATGGGAATGGCTGCTGGTCCTGCAATCGGAGGTTGGGTAGCTACCTTTTGGCCGGTTGAAACTTTATTCTATTTGTCAGCCTTTACGGCGATCTTCTCAATTCTTATTCTTTGGCGATTGAGAGAAACGCTGGAAGAAAGAGAACCTCTTTCCTTAGGTCTCTTCAAACTTAGAAGGGATGAAATCATTGAAAAGCGAGTTCTTGTTCCTTCAGGAATCCTCTTTCTGTCTGTATTCTCCTTCGGAGTAGTGTTAACAATCATCCCGGACTTTTCAGCTCATTTAGGTATAGAAAACAAGGGCTTATTCTTCGCGGTATTTACCCTATCATCCTTAGGAATACGGCTTATTGCTGGTAAAACTTCCGATCGCTATGGAAGAGTCCCTGTAATGCGTGTTGCCAGTGTGACCATGATACTAGCCATGTGTCTCATTGCTTTTTCAGAAAGCAAATACACATTAATGGCTGCTGGTGTCCTTTTTGGATCTGCTGTTGGTATGTATAGCCCCACCACCGCAGCATGGGTCATCGATTTATCTCTGGATAAATACAGAGGACGAGCCTTAGCCACCATGTATATTGCTTTGGAGGCAGGAATCGGTATTGGGGCTATCGTTTCTGGTTACCTCTTTGCAAACAAGGCGGAAAACTTCACTCTAGTGTTTTTGGCCAGTGCTGCTACAGCTTTTCTGGCTTTTATCGCACTTCTTTTTGTGAAAAGAGATAACCTACCTCAACACTAATTAATACCCGAGGTAGTTACTAACTCTTGGTATGGCCATGATGGACTTCTGTCGACCATTGTAATAAACCACCTTCTCTCCATTAAACAGAGCCCCTTCTTCAAGCATGATCCGTACGTCCTTATTCCATTCCTCCACGAATACCACAGCATTCAATTCAATCGCATATCCGGTATTTTTATGAAGAGGAAAATCTCCTGCCCCTGGAGTATCACCTTGGTTGTCCCACATGCCTATGGTTGGTCCAGCTGAATGACCATAATAACCCAATGGATGAGTATATATCGTTCCTCTGATCCCTTCAGATTCCATCTGCTTTCTGGATTCACGAAGTATTTCATTGCCCGTACGCCCCTCGATATAATTGCTTGTGAGTATATCCTGAAGTCTATTACCAACTTTAAATGCCTCATTCAAGTATTCCGGGACATCCGTTTCACCAGCCTTAAGTACATAAGCGAGTTGCTGCGTATCTGTATTCAACCTCAAATAGGTAATCCCAAAATCAATATGAAGTAAGTCACCAGGCATTATCGTCATTTGGGCTGCTGGCTTGTCAAAGGTTCTTTGGGCTTCTTTAGAATCAGGGTCAGGTCGCTGGATATCAACCGTTGGGTGAAACCAAGCATTTAGCTTCATTTCTTTGATCTTCTCTCGATACCACCATTGAACATCTTGCGTAGTAGTTACTCCAGGAGTGATCACGCGCTCTGACAAGCCTTCAGCGATTATATAATGAGCAACTTCCTGAATATGCTTATAGGTTGCCATCTCGCTGGCTGTTCTTGTTTCTATCCACCGAACGGCAAGGGTTTGAGCAGAGACCACTTTATCCTGGTACTGAGCCGGTAGGTTTTCCATGAAGGCCTTATGCTCGGTGTACGTTATGCCATCAGCATGACCGTAATTCTCCCCGAAATTGAGACCAATCTTCTTAGGATTCTTTGACTCTATCAAATCCATCAGGGCTTTCCATTGGTCGGGTTGTGATTCCGGATCCCAAGCTCTTTTAAATGACTTTCCAACATCATATCTGGCGACAGCATAGGTTTCGACCTTTTCACCAGGAGAAGGTTGGTACATCACCAACACAGTTCTTCGCCGTGCTGCCATCCAGGTGGCAGGAAGCATGGTTCGAATTACCGGATCCTCATTATACTCTCTCGACATGACGATCCACATGTCGATATCAGTTTCAGTCATAAGCTCTGGAAGCACATCACTGATTCTTTCTTCCAGCCATTGATCAATGACCTTAGCCTGATCTCTTTGAGATAAAACAGCTAGATCCTGGCTCCAGGCAAGGTTTGATAGTAAAAAACAGATAATTAGAAGGGTTCCAAATCGGCGCATACCAAAGATTTTTTCTTGAAGATATGCTTTTTAGCAAGGTGATCAAGTCAAAAAAGACATGGGGTACAATTATGCATTCGAAAGGTTGGCTGACTCAATTCGCTTTTTGCTAAGGGTATGAAAACGGTAAAAAAGTAGCACCGCTGTAAAGCTCAGTCCTAGCAACAGCCCATACCAAATTCCATATTGCTGAAAGTCCATAACAAAGGCCAAAAAGTATCCCAGAGGAAGTCCGAAAACCCAGTATGCCATTAAGGTTACAATAGTCGGAACTCTAACGTCCTCCATTCCCCTTAATACCCCCAATCCGACAACCTGAGCTCCATCAGAAAGCTGAAACAATCCTGCAATTACTAAAAGGCTTGCTGCAATCTGAATAACCTCTTCATCATTGATATAAAGCGTAGGAAAGAAAAATCGGCCGAAGAAAAAGATAATGGCTGTAGTACTCATAAACACCA
>CAZLUY010000468.1:0-1543 GCA_964562785.1 uncultured Limnohabitans sp.
CAAAGCCCGAGGCAAGTATTTCTATTTTGGCCTCCTGAGCAATCAATTCATTAATCAAAGGATTCAAGCGTTCTACAGAACCCGTGGTTTGGTATTTCCCAGACATATGGTTTTCCATTTTTATGGTGGATGAAGAGACCACAATGCCCACGAGCACTATGGTTGAAAAAAGTAATCGAAAGTTCATATTCGATTGGATTTTAGTGATAGGGACAAGGAAGTCTGAATTGGATGAATAACAAAATTTCGATGATTTTTTTAACGGCTATTCAAGACAGAGCAGGACAGGAATGGTAGGGAATCAAGGCAATTTTAATTCTATACTAGAACAAGACACAATGAGCTATTCTGCCAAAGACTTCAACCACGTTTCCTATCTCTGGAATGAGAAAAAGGCCAAAGAAATAGAAGGAAAAGAAGTGGATCTTTTGATCTATCGGTCGAATATTCTCGGGACGGATTTAAGGATCACAAATTACGGAGGGGGCAATACTAGCTGTAAGACATTTGAATCTGATCCGCTTACTGGTGAAAAGGTTGAGGTCATGTGGGTGAAGGGATCCGGTGGAGATATCGGCACCCTTAAGAAGTCAGGTTTGGCAGGACTGTACGTGGAGAAGCTCAGGTCTCTGGAAGGAGTTTACAGGGGCTTGGAATTCGAGGATGAAATGGTTGGGCTTTTCAATCATTGTATCTATGACCTGGCATCCAAGGCTCCGTCGATTGACACTCCCTTGCACTCATTTTTACCTTTTGCCCATATTGATCATTTGCATCCGGATGCAGCAATAGCCATAGCAGCCTCAAAAAATGGAGAGAAGATTACAGAAGAACTTTGGGAGGGTCAGATTGCCTGGATTCCATGGCAAAGGCCTGGGTTTGATTTAGGTCTAAAACTTCGTGATGCCCTGAAGGCAAATCCTACGATTCGCGGCATTATGCTGGGGGGACACGGACTATTTACATGGGGCGATACATCATATGAATGCTATATCAATAGTCTTGAGGTCATTGAAAAGGCTTCCACCTACCTGTCTGAAAACTATGGCACAGAGAGACCTGTCTTTGGTGGTGAAAAAGTGAGTTCTTTAAATGAAGATGAGCGAAAAAGTCAGGCAGCCAAAATCGCTCCTGTACTTAGAGGTCTGGCCTCCTCAGAAAATCTGATGGTCGGAACTTTCACTGATGCGCCAGAAGTGCTTCAGTTTATTAATAGCGAGGATCTTGGAAAGCTAGCTCCAATGGGTACCAGCTGTCCAGATCATTTCCTAAGGACTAAGATCCGACCCTTGGTTCTGGACCTACGTGCAGATCAGGATCTTTCGGATAAGGCAGAAATAGAAAGTAAGATAAGTGATGCTTTTGCGGATTACAGAGACATGTACACCCAGTACTATGAAGATCACAAGCGATCCAATAGTCCTGCAGTCCGCGATCCCAACCCGGTCATAATTCTATGGCCGGGAGTGGGCTTGTTTAGCTTTGCCAAGAATAAACAGACGAGTCGTGTCGCAAGTGAATTCTATATCAATGCCATCAATGT
>CAZLUY010000469.1:0-1567 GCA_964562785.1 uncultured Limnohabitans sp.
TTATCTCTGTGATCTCCCTGGATTAGTATTTCACCATCCTTGGCAGAACCACCAACACCACATTTACTTTTCAGCTCCTTTCCAAGAGCCTTTAAATCATCTTCAGTACCTACAAAACCCGTAACCAAAGTAACCATCTTACCACCTCTGGACTTTTTATCCAACATCACTTTGAGGTTTTGCTTGCCTGGAATCAAGGCGTCAAATAAGCCATTTGATTCTTCCTCAAACTTGAAGTCTTCGTTCGTGGAATAAACCATCCCACTACGATTTTTCCAGCTGTTGTTTTTCCTTCCCATATTCTAAAAAAGCCCAGTTTTACTGGGCTTTAGGTTATTTTACTTTTAAGGTCCAAACTGGACGTTTGGCATGATTTACTACATCTTCAGCAATGCTTCCGGTTACCAGATGAAGGAAGCCAGTTCGACCATGTGTGGTCATAGCAATCAAATCTGCATCAATATCTTGGGCAAACTCTATAATTCCACTTTCCTCGGATCTAGAATTATAAACCTCTGCTTTCGCATTTTCAATCTCATATCTAGAAACGAAATTTTGAATTCTTTCTACAGATTCTCTGCTGGTTTCAAAATTTCCTGGTGTATTCACATAAACCAAATAGAGCTGAGCTCCGAGGATATGCTGGAATCGTTTGATTCGCGCAGCCACTTCCGGAGTATCGTCTGAAAAATCACTTGCAAAGACTACCTTTTTGATGTCTGCAGGATCCGTAGCTTGCTTGACAGTTACCACAGGGCAAGAAGCAGTTCTCACCACTTTTTCAGTGTTACTTCCAATTAGGACTTCCTCCATACCGCTGGCTCCTTTAGAACCCATAACCACTAAATCTGGATCTTCTTCATTGATGCTTTCCGAAATACCCTGGAAAGCATTACCTAATTTGATTTTTGCTTCAAAAGAGAATGACCTATCAGCATACTTCGCCTTAAGGTCTTCGATATCTTGTTTTCTTTTTTCCATCAATTCAATAAAGAACATCTGGTTTTCAAGATCTGGGATCGTATCTCCTCCCATTGTACCAAAGGAGGTTTGCGTAGGAACTTCCATCACATGGAGTACCTCAATATGAATATTGTCCATCATTTCTCCGATTTTGATGGAGAAATCCAAAGCGTTACTTGCCTGGTTTGAAAAATCGTAGGGTACTAAAACTTTTGTCATTTTTTGTCAGGTTATGAGTCTAAAATAGACCAAAAAACCATTCTGAAAAAGGACTTTAGTCAGTTTTCAAAAAATTATCAACCCAAGCCCAAATAGTATAACCCAAAGTAGAGTGGACAAAGCCATTTGCTTTAAATATGGGTCGGTTGAAGCGGAATCCGGAGCATGCTGCACTCCTCTTCCTACCTTAATCATCAGTGGTAATGCCAGAAGCGAGAGAAAGGGTCCAAATTCTTTTTGGACTAAACAAAAAATTACAAGAAGTATATAGCTTCCAATAATTAGAAACCAGTTGTAGCTGACAGCAGCTTTCCTTCCAATTCTTACCGGAATTGATTTCTTCCCGGCTTGAGCGTCTGATTCAATATCTCTGATGTTATTAATG
>CAZLUY010000470.1:0-5210 GCA_964562785.1 uncultured Limnohabitans sp.
CCACCATCGGTGGATTTATAGATTCCGCTTCCTTCACCACCTGAATTCAAACCCCAGGTATTGATATGTACTGACCACATGGCTGCATAGATGATATCCGGATTTTCCGGATCTATGGCCATATCTGATACACCGGTTCCCTCATCCACAAATAGTACCTGCTCCCAGGTGTCTCCTCCATCCTTGGTTCGGTAAACTCCTCTTTCTTGTTGTGGACCATAGGTATGTCCCAGAGAACCTGCAAAGACGGTTTTGGGATCATTAGGGTGCACAATCACCCGACCTATTCTCCCAGTCTTTTCAAGACCTTTATGTTCCCAGGTTTTTCCAGCATCAGGAGAAAAGTAGATGCCATTACCCATGGCATGAGCCGGACGGATTACAAAGGTTTCTCCAGTGCCCACCCAAACTTGCTCAGGAGCTGAAGGCGCCAGTTCTACTGCTGCAACCGAAGAAATGTTCTGATCATCGAAAATGGGTCTCCAGCTGATCCCCATATCTTCTGTTTTCCAAAGCCCTCCTGAGGCAGCGCCGATGTAGGCGACCTGAGGATTTTCTGCTTCAGCAATTACTGCGATGGCTCTATTGCCCTCTGGGCCTATAAATCTGAAGTTATGTCCGTTGAGCTGATCATCCAGCCGCTCTTGTGCTAGCACCTGAAAACATAAAAAACTGAGGAAAAGGAGTAAGGTTGATTTCATGGTTTTGGATTTTCTTCAATATAAAGATTAGGTGGTTTTGATCGGAGGATTTTCTGTTAGCGGTTGAAAGGAGTCGACGGTCGAATGTCGACGGTCCATGGATTATTTACCTCGTACCGTTGAAGCCAATGAGATTGCCACGTCGTCGTATCTCCTCCTCGCAATGACGTTCCTGTAATAACTTCCAGCTTCCAACTGCCTACTTTCAACTGTAGACCATCGACCGGCGCGAGTCAATACCTTTTTCCTTACTTTAGTTAAAACAATACCAAGTCTCTGCTGATTTTATCTCAAACTGTCAGATATGAAGTCATCTCTTTTTTCAATCGTTTTTTTAATTCTGATATCCAGCTGTGCTTTTAAGGCCATAAATAGGACCAAGGATATCCGGTACACAAGCAAGCAAACAGAGTATCAATTAGCCATTCGCGACCTGAATGTGTTTGCACCAAAAAAGGGAGTGGATCATCCGGTTCTTCTTTTCTTTTATGGGGGAAGCTGGGAAAGTGGTAAGAAGGAGATGTATGACTTTCTTGGGAGTAGATTGGCAAGGAGAGGCATTGTAACCGTGATTGCTGATTATCCCTTGGCTCCGGACTACCAGATTCAGGACATGGAAAATGCGGCCACTGAAGCGCTTCTATGGACCAAGTATAATATCAAAGACTATGGTGGAGATCCTGAGCAAATAGTAGTTAGTGGTCATTCAGCCGGAGCACATTTAGCTTCTCTTTTGGCTGTGAAGCAGCCAATCTGGGATTCCCTTGAAATGGAAAATCCAGTTTCAGGTGCGATTCTTAACGACCCTGCGGGACTAGATATGAAGTGGTTCCTGGAAGAAACTCAGGAAAGTGGAGAAGGGGAGAAGTATTATGCTGCTTTTTCTGAAGATCCAAAGGTTTGGAAGGAGTTCAGCACAATCTATTTCCTGGAAGGAGATGAGCCTCCGATTTTGATTCTTGAAGGAACAAGAACCTACCCTGGAATAGCTCTTACCGTCGATAGGTTTATGGAGAAAGCTGATTCGCTGTCATCCAATGTGCGGGTCTCTGAATACAATGGGAAAAAGCATATTCCTATGATTACTCAGTTCTTCTGGACCTGGTCCAAAGGATATACTGATGTAAAGAATTTTATGGGTCAGGAAGATTAATTCGGATCTACATCAATGATGTAGCGCACAGATTTAAACGGTGAATTCAGCTTAATCTCCGAGATAATCCTTCTCAATTCTTTCTTAAAGTGATTCTGCACCCCTGATGAGCGATCCAGCTTTATCAGACTTTCAAACTGATATTGGTTTTTGATCTTACCGATCAAAGCTTTCTCAGGTCCCAGAACGATTTTCTTTGCATCAATAGTAGCCATTTGTTCGTGGAGGTAAAGTGCACCGCTTTCGGCGGTTTTGTAGTCCTGATGCCTTGTTGTAATCTTTATTAGCTTGACATAGGGGGGATAGTAGAATTGCTTTCTATCATGCATCTCGTGCAGATAAAACTCATCAAAATCTCCCTTATTGACTTGATCATAAATGAATTGCTCAGGATTTCGAGTTTGCAGTATAACCTTCCCTTGCTTGGAACTTCTGCCTGCTCTTCCTGCGACCTGAGTGATTTGCTGATAGGCTCGTTCTCCCGATCTGAAATCAGGGAAATTCAAGATTCGGTCACCATCCCATATTCCAACAACGGTAACACCAGCGAAATCAAGACCCTTGGTGATCATTTGTGTTCCAACAAGAATATCTATCTGTCCATGGGCAAATTCATCCAAAATTCGCTGATAGCCATGTTTGCTTCGTGTGGTGTCCAGATCCATTCGGGCAATTCTTGCCTCAGGAAAGAGCAAGGCCAATGATTCTTCTATTTGTTCCGTACCCATTCCTTTCATCTTTAGCTCAGTGCTTCCACAAGATGGACAAGCACTTGGGACAGCTTCCTTATAGCCACAGTAATGGCATCTAAGCTCATTGGCGAATTGATGATAGGTGAGACTGACATCGCATTGAACGCATTCTCCAGACCAGCCGCAGGTTTCGCATTGGACATAAGGGGAGTAGCCCCTTCGGTTTTGGAAGATGAGAATCTGTTCGTTCGCATCCAGTGCCCGCTGAATCTCTTCCCGAATATATCGGGTAGTATCCAGCTTGAAAAGGTTCTTTCTCCTGTCTTCACTTAGATTGGCCAAATGAAAGGAGGGAAGCTTGGCGTCATTAAATCGCTTGTCCAAAACCACATGTCCATACTTACCAGACCGAGCATTTGAAAATGATTCAAAAGATGGAGTCGCTGAACCTAAAAGGGTTTTGGCCTGATGGAAATAGGACAGCATAATGGCTGAATCCCGAGCCTGAAACCTTGGAGCAGGATCAAATTGCTTAAAGCTGGATTCATGCTCCTCATCGACGATTATCAATCCCAGACTATCAAAGGGCAGGAAAAGTGAGGATCGAACGCCCACAACAAATGGGAATCTTCCCTGGATGACTCCATTCCAGACTTCCACTCGTTCATTGTCTGAATACCTAGAATGATATACTCCCATTTTCTCTCCAAAGACCTGTTTTAGTCTTGAAACAATCTGTGTGGTGAGTGCAATTTCCGGCAGTAGAAGCAAAGCTTGTGAGCCGCTTTCAATCACTTCCTCAATAAGCTTGACATAGATTTCCGTCTTTCCGCTTCCGGTTACTCCTTGAAGCAAGACTGTTTGCTTGTCAGAAAAATGATCTTGAATCTCTTTATGGGCTCTTGTCTGCTCTTCAGACAAAATAATCTCTCCGGCCGTAGCTTCGATATCCTCTATCCTGTTGACGATTTCCTCAAAAGGTACCAATACCCCGTTTTTGATCAGAGTCTTTAATGAGCTTGGAGATTCATCCTGACCTAGAAGTTTGGATTTCAGAATCCCTGCTTCATTTGAACTCTTATCACTCAATATGGGTACTTCCCTCAGGTATTTAAGGACAATGGACTCTTGCTTTTGGCTTTTTGATAGCTTTTGAAAGAGCTCCTCCAATTTTCCATCAGATTCAATCCATTCAGGCTTTAGCCGAATTTTACTGATGGTTTTTGGTGTATACTTTTCCTGAATCTTTTCATAGACCAGAATGGCCTCCTTAGTGACCAGGCTCTTGATTATTGGGAGAATTGTTTTGGTGCCCAATACCACTTCACAATCTGGAAATGATAATTCCTTGGCGTTTTCTAAAGCATCGAGAAGAAGAACCTCTCGATCATCTAAAGGATACTCACTTGTTTCTGGATCGAACACCGGATTTAGCTGGATTCGGCTCTCGCTGCTTAAGCGCAAACCTGCAGGCAGGGCCGCATGCATCACTTCTCCTAAGTCGCAGCAATAGTAATCAGCCATCCAGCTCCAGAATTGAATCTGCATGGGATTAACACTGGGCTGTTCGTCAAGCAAATCCAAAATCGATTTGGCATCATAGCCTTGTGGAGGGGTCTCATGAACCTTCCCAATTATCCCGGTGAGGACTTTCTTCTTGCCAAATTGGACAATTACTCTAGATCCTATTTGAATACCTGATTTAAGATCTCGGGGTATGAGATAGGTAAACATCCTTGGAATCGGAACGGGCAGAATGATGTCAGCAAAGCCGGGCTTAGTGTCGATTTCGAATTCCTGATTTCCAAAAAGGCTTTCCAAAAATTAATTCAGATAGGGTAGTTGACTGAGTGCTTCTTTAACCGAGGAAACAGGTCTCTGACATGCCCGATTAAAGCAAACGTAAATTAAGGCATTTCCTTCTGAATCCGGGGTTTTGTATTCAAAGATTGGCTCCTGATCATTGACAGTTTCTGACCAAGCCACAACTAGATTTGAATAACTCTTCGATAGGACCTCCTTAGCAAGTTGACCAGCGCCTTTTCCAACGATCACTATTTCGGCTGTCGGAACCAGCTTGTTTAAATATAGATTTGCCCAATTGCATAAGAAACCCGGTTCCTTGCTCACCAAGGCCCTCATTCCTCCTAACATTTTGTCCGAGAGCTCTACCCAATCCTGCCGATAGGAGAGAAGACCAAGTCTATGCAGGTTCTCCGCCATCATGGAATTGGAAGCTGGAATGACATTATCGAAAAGCTCTTTTTTGTTGGCTATGAGCTTTTCACTATCTGGATTGTTGAAGAAAAAATATCCATCTGCTACATCAAAAAAATGATTTATACAAAAGTCTGTTAATAATTGAGCATCAATTAAGTATGATTGATCAGATGAAGTTTGATATAGGTCTATGTTTACCTTGATTACCGCTGCATAATCTTCGAGAAAGGCTGGTGTATATGGAGTTCCGTTTTTGTAGGACCTATATAATTGATCCTCCCTTAGCATCTTTTCCTTGATGAACTTCAGGTTCTTTTTGGCAAGCTCCAGAGCCTGGGATTCTCCAGTGGCATGATAAGCCTGAACCAGTCCAACACTCATCCAGGCATTCCATCCGCTCAGCACTTTATCATCTTTTCCAGGGAAAATTCTTTCGTTCCGTAC
>CAZLUY010000471.1:0-1767 GCA_964562785.1 uncultured Limnohabitans sp.
AAATCAGCAGATTCACCAAAAGAACCAAGAATGACGTCCTCAATCAGTTGCTCATTATCTGGCTTGAGACTAAGAGATTTTTTATAAAACTCCATTGAAGCCTCAGGCTGATTTTCTGCTTTTGCTCGATCACCCAATGCCTTGAAAACATAGGAGTTTTCTGGGTGCAATAGAAGCATGGAATTGGCTAGGGTATCTAATAGTTTGGATCGCTCCTGAGTAGGGATTTCCAAAAGGATGGATTCAAAAGCAAGTGCTTTGGACTCTCCTTCCAGATCAGGATGGGCAAAACCTCTAAGCAAAAAGGGCTTGGCTTTTTCATTCTCTCCTGCATCCTTATAAAGAGAGTATGCCGCCATTTGTAATTCAGGCTGGTTCGGATACTTTTCTAATTCTTGAAGCACCAATTCAAGCGCCTCATCCTTTTTCATATTATTGAAAAGAATCTCAACAAGGTTTAGTACATATTTTGGGTTACCTGGTTTGGCTTCAATTAGTCGCTCGCCCTCTTCAACAGCACTGGCTAAATCATTTTTGGAAAGATAAATTCGCTGCTTTTGAATGGTGATAGGCTCGAGTACCCCAAAATATTGCTCAGCCCTGTCAAGCACGACCAGGGCCTTGTCAAGCTCACCGGTGTTGAGATATAAGGAAGCTAGATCAAGGTTGTATTGCTGATTTTTTATCCCGTCTGAGGTAAGGCTATCAAGAATTGCAGCTGCCTTCAATGGTTCCTGCAAGCCGGTATAGATCTCAGCAACCATGAGGGAATAATACTTATTCTCCTTGTCTAATTCCACCGCCTTTTGGGCATAGGGAAGCGCCTCTTTTGCCTTATTACCTCTGGTTAAAACCTCGGCAATTTTGTAATAAATGGCTGCTTCCGAATCAGAGAACTCCAATGCCTTCTGCAAATAGAAATAGGCTTTGTCCAGATCACCAAGAACCATCTGCTTTTCGCCTTCTATATAGTATCTGCTAGCACTCCTCTGAGCTTCAAGTTCTTTCTTTTCTTTTTTACTCAATTTTTTCTGAGCATAGGAGTCTGCCGAACCTAACATCAGGCCGGATAAAACAAATATGAAAACTAGAAATCTCACAGGGTATCGTTGGGGTTTTCCGGGTGCAAACTTAAGGCCTTTTGACTAAAGGCTCGATCCTCTTCATTACTTAATTCAATCTAATAACCTCTGCATCTTCTGTTTAGGTTCTGGATTCTCTTATTTTTTGTTAACAAGGAAGGAAAGTAGGTCCTTTCTTTCCAGCAATAATACCAAAGCCATAAATCCAAGGACTAAGGAATTTCTAAGTAGGAAATCCTGAATTAAACTTCCTGTGCTCAAATAGAATCCTCCATAACTTAATCCAAATGCAACCAAGAGATAAAGAAGGATTTTAAAGGTAGGATAGGGGATTTGATAGTTTTTCTGACCAAAGATGTAGCAGACGATGACCATCACTGAGTAAGAGATCAGGGTACTTACGGCTGCTCCAATAAATCCATATTCGGGTACCAGGAAGAAAATTGAAGTGATACTTACTGCAGCTCCCGTTAGGGTGATCCAAAGACTATAAGACGTTTTGTCCGTGATCTTAAACCAAATGGAAAGATTGAAATATACTCCCAATAGAAGATATCCCATAAGCAGGGTAGGGACCATAAATAGGCCGATTTCATAGCCTTCATTTCTCAGGAATAAAGGACCAATCCAATTCAGATTTACAGCGATCGCGACCATGAGTACCGAAGTGAAAATCACAAAACCG
>CAZLUY010000472.1:0-3485 GCA_964562785.1 uncultured Limnohabitans sp.
TGTGAGGGCGAATATTCTATTCAGTAAAAACCTGGGTGATGCCATGGGTCTGGAATATAGCCGGAAAATAGACCTTGTAGGAGCTGATGGTTCTGCGGAGTTAGGGGCCTTTGTATCTCCTATTAATCACATGGATTTGGGACCTGTGGAGGGAAGGCTTCAAAGTCTTCTTGTTCTTGAAGAGGATTTTCTAGAGATAGAGGCTGTAATCGGTACCCCAGTCTATGGAATTTTGGGCTATGAATTCTTTAAGTATAACCCCATTCGTATTAATTATGACGATAGCAAAATCGTATTCTTTCGCACTAATGGGATGAAATGGAGACCCCCGTTTTATCATAAGTTGAAATTATCGATAGAGGATAATAAACCTTATCTAATGGGAAAGGTGAAGCAAACGGAAGGAGATTATTTAGATGCTAAGCTCCTAGTAGATACCGGAGCGAACCACGGATTGCTATTGAACCCTGAGACTACTGATGAAATAATTATTCCAGAAAAAACCATAGAATCCGAACTGGGCCAATCTTTGGGCGGAGTCTTGTATGGGTTTATTGGAAGAGTAAATAGACTTAAGCTTGCTGGTCTCAAGATGGACGATGTGCTTACTTCTTACCCTGAGGAAAATGAATTTAGTTATGTGATTAAAGATTCGGGAAGACAGGGAAGTTTGGGAGCAGAGATATTTGGAAGATCTCGATTGATTATTGATTACCCCAGAGAAAGGATTTTTATCAAGAAAGGAAGAGACTTCTATTCTCCGTTTGAATTTGATATGAGCGGCATCTTTGTCAAAAAGATCACCAATTTCGAGAACAGGTTTTATGTTGGGCAAGTGAGAGAAAACTCTCCAGCCGAAGAAGCTGGAATCGAGCCAAATGATGAAATTCTTAGCATAAATAAAATTCCAACCTTCATATGGGAGCTTCCCGAAGTGATCAAACTATTCCGATCAGAGGAAGGTAAAGAAATCGAGCTTGAGCTGAGAAGGTATCGAAACAACGACATCAAAGATTTCGAAGACTATACTGTGTTCATTAAACTGCGTAAGCAGATTTAATCGCAGCATGTGAAATAAAAAGATAATTTTATGGCGGCTTCGCCACCAATTTGTTAAATCTAACCAACACAGAAAATGAAGAAATTTCTTATCCCAGTGCTAATTCTAGCTGTTTTGGGAATCTATATGTACACGAAATCAGTCGGAACGTATAACCAGCTGGTAAGTATGGATGAGGGAGTAGCAGCTCAATGGGCCGAGGTAGAAACTCAGTACCAAAGAAGAGCTGATCTGATTCCTAATCTTGTGAATACCGTTAAGGGATATGCTGATTTTGAGCAAGAGACACTTACTGGTGTCATTGAAGCTCGTGCGAAAGCTACTTCGGTGACTATTGACCCTACCAATTTGAATGAAGGAAACCTCGCACAGTTCCAGCAAGCTCAAGATCAATTATCGGGAGCATTGAGCAGATTGCTTGTATCCGTTGAGAGGTATCCTGATCTAAAGGCTGACCAAAGCTTTCGTGAGCTGCAGGCTCAGCTCGAAGGGACAGAAAATAGAATTGCTGTAGCACGTCGTAACTTCAATGAATCCGTTCAGGGGTACAACGTTTACGTCCGTTCATTCCCAAATAACATATTTGCGGGATGGTTTGACTTCGAGCAGAAAGCATTGTTTGAGGCTTCTGCCGGAGCTGAGAATGCACCTACAGTTGAGTTCTAATCATGGCTGAAAAACTGTTTTCGGCTGAAGACCGAGAGAAAATTATTTCGGCAATAAAGGCGGCTGAGCTCAAGACGTCAGGAGAAATTCAGGTTCATGTAGAAAACCACTGCAAGGGAGATCTTATGGATCGAGCCGCTGAGGTTTTCGAAACCCTGAAAATGTATCAAACCAAAGAAAGGAACGGCGTTCTTTTCTATTTAGCTGTGGTTGATCATAAGTTTGCCATCCTTGGAGATGGTGGAATTAACCATGTTGTTCCCGAAGATTTCTGGGAGCACACCAAGGATGAGATGCTAACCCTATTTAAAGAGGGGAAATTTACTGATGGCCTTTCTTTAGGCATTAAACTGGCTGGAGAGCAATTACAGTCCCATTTTCCATATGATGCCGACACGGATACCAATGAACTACCCGATGAAATATCTTTTGGAGAATAGGAATCTGCTCACTCTCGCGCTTTGCATGCTTTTGGCGTTTTCGGCCTATGCTCAGGATTTCCCTGAGCAGCCTAATCCCCCGAGATTGGTAACAGACTTTACGAACACGCTAAGTGACAATGAGCTAGTGTCTTTGGAGCGAAAACTAGTGGCGTACAATGATAGTACCTCGACACAAGTGGCAATAGTGATGATGCGTTCCGTGGGGCAGTTTGATATTTCGGATTACGCTTTCCAGCTGGGAGACCTGTGGGGAATTGGAGGCGCTGAGAATGACAATGGGATTCTGATTCTGGCGGCGATGGAAGACCGTAAAGTCTTTATCGCAACTGGATATGGGATGGAAGGTGTTATTCCGGATGCTCTGGCAAAGAGAATCGTTGACAGCCTGATCATTCCCAATTTCAAAACAGAATCTTACTACCAAGGTCTAGATCAGGCCACGGATATGATCTTTAAGCTGGCCTCAGGAGAGTACAAGGCTGAAGATCTTCAATCGAACGGAAATAGTGGCGGAGGGCTCTTTTTAGTGCTTCTCTTTATCATCATTTTCGTCATCATCCCCTTGATTAGAAATAGAAAAGATAATGATAACCACATGGGAGGCCGTGGTGGTGGAGTAGACTTGTGGACCACCATTATGCTTGCCAACTTGCTTAGAGGGGGCAATTCAGGAAAGTTTGGAGATTTCCGATCTGGTGGAGGTTCATTTGGTGGAGGCTTCGGCGGCGGCGGCGGTTTTGGTGGCTTCGGCGGCGGGTCCTTTGGAGGAGGAGGAGCCGGTGGAAGCTGGTAGATTTACCTTTGACAATAATCAAAAAAAGGAGCAGTTATCTGCTCCTTTCTTATTTATGCTTCTTAAAGAATTATCCTACTCGCTCTTGCTCAGAGAAATAGAATGCACCTTCGATAGCAGCATTTTCATCAGAGTCAGAACCATGTACGGCATTGGCCTCGATAGACTTTGCAAAGATTTTTCTAATTGTACCTTCAGCAGCTTCGGCTGGGTTGGTAGCTCCAATTAGTTTTCTGAAATCTTCTACTGCATTATCTTTCTCAAGGATGGCTGCGAAAATTGGTCCTGAGGACATGTATGCGCATAGATCTGCGTAGAAAGGTCTTTCTGCATGTACTGCGTAGAATTTACCAGCTAGCTCAGGGGTAAGTCTTGTAGCTTTCATCGCCACAATTTTGAAGCCTGCTTCTTCGATCATTTTAAGGATTGCTCCAGAGTTGCCTGCTGCGAAAGCATCAGGCTTGATCATAGTGAATGTTCTGTTAGTTGCCATATTTTATATCCAGATTTAGTTCTCGCGGCA
>CAZLUY010000473.1:0-5806 GCA_964562785.1 uncultured Limnohabitans sp.
ATCTTGAAAACCAAAAACAGATGGATTCTTTCTATAAAAGTAGGTAACACCACCACTTCTTGCTGTGGCGAAGGTGGCCATAGATCGGCCAGCCAACAACATGTGAGTAGGCTTATGAATGGGATAATACGTCTCTAAAAACTTAAATAATGCAAGAGGGGATTTCTCACCAAATGAAAATTGATCATACAGCTCTTCCATTAAAACGGTAAGCACCTTGAAGCCTCCTCCTTCCGGAGAACTTCTATGATCTTCATAGGCCTGGAGTGGGTTATCGTATAAGGAAGAAGTCTTTTCTAACTCCTTATGCCCGACAAGAATATAATCCGCTTCGGGTTCCAGAATATTTTGGAATTGGACTCGTGTTAACTCTGGAACCGAAATGATATCGCTTTCATTTTGAATCCAGAGCCTACTCTCGGAGTTGGACAATCCAGACTGAAAAAACTGCTGACTGTTTCGGTTAGTAAATTGAATATATTGTGGGTTTTCGGGATCTGAGATTTCCACTCCTTTGTACCCAAATTCATCACTTAAACCTAATTGACTATTCCCTGATGCGGTCAACAGCAATTCACTTTGAGCGATGGAATTTTCTGTCCCTTTGGTATAACTTAGCCTAGAATAACTAACTGAAACATTATCGACGTCATCAGGGCCATTGGGTGTAATAGAAACCACAAGATTCCCGTCATTAGAGAAGTCAGACGCTTGCAAAGCAAAGCTTACCTGTGGATACTCAAAGCCAATAAAGTTCTGGACAGCTAATGGTCTTAGGCTATTAGCATTTGGGCCAACCGAAATAGAAACACTGTGTTGATTCGCAGATCTCCCCACCAATCCCAATTCCAATTGACTGGGTCCATTGACCACACTACCTAATTCCTGAAAAGGAATTTCGAATACCCTACCCTTTTGTACAACTCGACTCATCCAGCCCTGACCTTGATCATAACTAGAGAGCCTAAAACCAAAGGTATAGGAGATACCCAAGGAATATTGATCGCTAAAAACCAGTAATTCCTGAGTTGAATAATTATCAAGAATCGGCAGATTCTCTGCAGGAGCAGCACGTAATGGCATTCTTTTCCCTGAGCCTTGAGGGTTGACGGTTACAAAATAAGCCGCACTATCAGAGTGTGTATTAAAATATGGATTGGGTATACTTTCAATCCCTTTGTAGAGATCAAAATCAAGCGTCCCATCATTCCTCTTCCCATAAAACTCAATAAAATCTCCATCATCAAACTGCCCATCCCCTTCTCCAGAAATATAGATAGAAACCTCTTCACCCCGATGAAATAATTGAATGGCTCTAGGATCAACAGAATTCGGATTCAAGCCTGCCGCTTCTAAGGCTTCGAAGCTAATTCGATGAATCCCATCCTGGTCAGTGTAAAGTTTGTAATACGTCTGGCCGTAATTGATCCAGGAATTATTCTGAGCTTGGCTAGCAAGACCAATTCCTAGAAAAAAAATGAGCAGCAGTATTCTCTTCATATCACCAGTTTCCAAACTTTCTAAAATCGTCTTCCAACTTTTCCAGACTCACCTTCACACTAAAAACATGTGAGTACGGAGTTTCAGATACATTACCGATATCGCTGAGTGCATAATCAATCTGAAAGCGGTTGCTAATCAATACTCCCAAACCGGCGCTTGGCTGAAAATTCAAAGATTCAGAGCCGTCAAAGTCTTTGATGTATTGAAAAGTACTTACTCCGGCTCTCAAGAATGCTATATTCTGAAAGCCAAGCTCAAGCCCAACCCGCGGATCAATGCTCATGAACTCAGAACTTATAAGAGTATTTCGTTGCCCATCAAATGTCATTTCCAGGTCCAATGCGGTAAGCAGCTCAAATTGTTTACCCAAACTCCAGAAGTAACTGATGGAGGGAATGGCTCTTGGAAGCGTCACTTCCAGGCTATTGACGGGAATTTCATTATTCGTTTGGGAGAACACATCTCTGACCAAATCTGCATCATGCGACCAGGCGTTAAAAGTTGTGGTGATATCCCTCAGCATAAGCCCCACACTTAGGTCATTATTGACGTACATACCTCCTACATCCAATCCAAAACCCCAGGCCTGCGCAAACTTTCCTACATTCCTATGAACCACTTTTGCATTCACCCCAGCCTTGAATTTCTCCGAAATATCAAGCCCATAGCTCAGTAACAAGGCATAGTCCGCAGCATTAAAGAACTGAATGTTATTATAATTAAGGGCTCCATTAGCATCATACAAAAAGCGTGTATCCGGAATATCATCTACACCAAAACGTATAAATGAAATTGCTATTTGCCCTTCAGACTTGATGGGGGTGGTAAAACTGAGATAATCATATTGTGCAACACCACCAAAGTACTCGGAGTGCATCAGACTGAATTCATACTTGTGATTTATGGATGTTAAGGCTGCCGGATTCCAGTAGGATGAAGTTACATCTCGCACAGAAGAGACCTGGGCACCGCCCATTCCGAGTGCTCTTGCACCTACACCAATATTCAAAAATTCATTAGAATACTTTGGAGCCACAGATTGGGCCAAGCAAAAAGGAATGGTGGTTACAATTAAAAAACCTAAGGCGCACAGAAATTTCCTCCCGATCACGATATCAAAATAAACCAAAATTATGCCTGAAGAAACGCATGCTGGATTTAATTAAAATTTAAGTGAGACACTGTACGCTTGTGGACAGATAAATGTCCAGTATTTAACATTTTTTGATTTGAGAGGAAAAGCTGAAAATAGGCTATCAAATTTTCTTCAAAAACTTCTTCACCTCTGAAATCAGCCTCTATTGCTTCAAATAAGGCTTTTTCTCAAAGATCATCTCTCAAAATGAGTTTTTATTACATAGAATTAGGTATAACAAGGTAGTGTGTAAAAAACATGGTATCATTTTTCTTTCATCTCTGGCAAGCTCTAAAAAAATGTCTTTGAAACTCAAAGGCAAAAACACCAAAATATGAATGTAGCAAACACACAAGTTCAAATGCGCAAGGGTCTTCTCGAGTTTTGTGTGCTGTACATCATCTCCAGAGGTGAAGTTTATACTTCAGATCTGATCGATGAACTGACAGCATCCGAAATGATTGTCGTAGAAGGAACTCTATACCCCCTACTCAACAGACTCAAGTCTTCAGAGTTGGTGCAGTATAGATGGGTAGAATCGGAATCCGGTCCACCAAGGAAGTATTATTCCATTACCGAAGAAGGAAAGAAGTTTCTAGATACTCTTAAAGGTACCTGGAAATCACTCGTGCAGTCTACCACCCAAATCACCTCGAAAAAATGAAAAAGACAATAAGTATAAATATCAGTGGAATCCTCTTCCATATCGAAGAAGATGGATATGATACTCTCAGGAAATATCTTGAGGCGATAAGTAAGCATTTCTCCTCGTACAAGGACAACCAGGAAATCATCTCAGACATTGAGAATAGAATTGCTGAAATTTTCCTTAGCAACTTGAAGAATAACAAGCAGGTGATCACTGCTGACAATGTCGATAAGCTCATTGAAAAGATGGGAACTATTGAGGATTTCAGCGTGAATGAGGATGAAATAGAAGCCGAGAAAACTGAGAAAGAGGAGGCAAAGTCTGATGACTACTACAAATATGTGGCCCCACCTGATGCCGAAAAGCGAGGATATAAAAAACTGAATAGACTTGAAAACAAGAAAATCCTTGGAGGGGTATGCGCAGGTTTCGCAAAGTACTTCTCAATAGATCCACTTTGGACTAGATTGATTGCTATTCTATTGCTTTTCAGTGGGAACCTCAATTTTGATTATGACTTCTTTGATGTCTTCCCATTTGACAATTTCAGATTCAGCTTTGGTCTCGGATTTCTTGCAATCATAGGGTATATCGTTTTATGGGTGATCCTTCCTGTGTCTTATGAAATCGAAGAAGACAAGGATGTAAAAAAGCTATACAGAAACCCTGATGACCGAGTATTGGGAGGTGTTTCTAGTGGAATGGCAGCTTACTTTGGTATCGATGTCCTCTACATCAGATTGGCCTTCGTGGTACTAATTCTTGCTGGTGGATCGGGGCTTTTGATATATCTAATTCTATGGATTATCACCCCAGTGGCAAGCTCCATCACAGAGCGGATCAAAATGAAAGGTGGTGAGATTACACTTGACAACATTGATACAACCTTAAAGGAAGACTTAAATCCTCAAATGCCTGAAGAAAAATCTCGCGTAAGAGAAATTTTGATGACTCCTTTCAGGGTAATCGGTCAAGTTATTGATGCCTTGGGAGCAGCTTTGGGACCTTTAGGTATGTTTATTCTGAATGTCATTCGTGTGATCTTCGGGTTTATTGTGACCATGATTGGTGTTTCAATTACCGTAGCTCCTCTCTTTGCCTTAGCGGTTTACTTTGGAGTTCTTCAAAGCGCCGATGCAGATTATCAGGCTTTAATGAATGATTTTCCAATTGAATTATTCTCTAATCTGGTTCCAATATGGTTGGTGATTAGCGGTTCTTTACTTGCCATTATACCAGGGATTATTATCATCCTCTTAGGAATCAGTGTTCTTGCGAAGAAGAATATCATTGGAGGAAGATTTGCTCTCGTAGCCCTTGGCTTATGGTTGCTATGCATAGGTATCTCAGCATTCCAGATCCCAAGAATTGTTGCTCAATTTAAATCTGAAAATAGATACAAAACAGAGGAGGCAGTTCCTGTTAGTGAAGGCACCGTGATCCTGAAGATGAATGAAATCAGTGAAGAAACTACCTTCAATAGGGTAGGTCTTAAAATAGTAGGAACAGCCGACAGTACCTTGACCTTGAGAAAAGAATTCTTCTCCAGAGGCCGTACAAGAGCCGAGGCCATGGAGAATGCAAAGCTCATGGACTATGAGTACAATGTCATGGACTCAGTAATCACATTTGAAGAGGGTTTTGATATAGAAAACCTGGATATGTTCAGAGATCAGAATCTTAACCTAATTCTTGAAGTCCCTTATGGTCAGCCCTTTATTATGGAGCGATCGCTTAGGGATATTCTTCGGAACACTATCTATCGAAATGGCTATAGAACTTCTGATGTCTACCCTGGAAATGTCTGGGAATTCAACGAAGATGGTCTGATTTGTATCACATGCGAGATTGAGGAGGAAGAACTGCAAGAGGAAGCAGCTGCAGCCGCATCCATCCAAATCACTGATGACGAAGGAACCTCCATGACAATAGAAATCGATAGTAC
Organism: uncultured Limnohabitans sp.; assembly: GCA_964562785.1. GTDB lineage: Bacteria > Bacteroidota > Bacteroidia > Cytophagales > Cyclobacteriaceae > Algoriphagus. The sequence continues at coordinate 5,233 of CAZLUY010000473.1, forward strand.
CGGAGTCAAAGTAGACGGAGATGTGATCATCGAAAGTGATAACATCAAATAAAAAACGCTAAACCACTAACCAAAAGAAGGGGCTCCTAATGGATGCCCCTTTTTTGATTTTTAGAATAATCCTTTAAGAGAAAAACTGGAATCATTTATGTAACCACTATATCATGAAACTTTCTGCAATCCTTCTTATTTCGCTTTTATTCATTCTTGCTTCCTGCGCCAGCACAAAGATTGAGGGTCAAGGAATTCAGGGTCAACTCATCTGGTTAGAGGGGAATCAAATGCCTAAAATTACAGATGAACCATTAGAAGAAAAGGGAGATCCTGTCAAACGGACTTTAGTCATATACCCATTGACAAATATGGGAGATGGAAAAATGGAAGATGGTCTTTTCATATCCTTAGCATCTCAACCAATCATGGAAGTAGAATCGGACGGAGAAGGGAAATTCTCCATTGAGCTAGACCCTGGTCGATACTCAATCTTCACCAAAGAAGAGGGTGGTTTATTTGCCAATAGCTTTGATATGGATGGAAATATTCAACCTGTAGAAGTCAAGACCGGGGAATGGGC
>CAZLUY010000474.1:0-3325 GCA_964562785.1 uncultured Limnohabitans sp.
ATGAGGAGAAGCTGAATGTCATCATTTTAGGGAGTTGTACCAATGTGGCCTCGGCAATACTACAGGCGCCAGATATCGTCCAGAAGCTGAGGGTATATTATTTGGGCTTTTGGCATGATCCAATCACCAATACCTATGACAAAAAGGAGTTCAATTCCGGAAATGATACCATCGCTGTGGATGTCCTGCTAGATGAAAAGGATTTAGAGTTTATCGTGATGTCCGCAACTACTAGTCAGCATTTGACCTTAGAGAAAGAGGCTTTGGACAGTAGGTTAGGAGGTACGGAAATAGGGGATTACCTCATTCAAAGGTGGGAGACTTATGATCGTTGGTGGACTGAAGAAGATTCCGAGAAGAAATCATGGATTATGTGGGACTTGGCGATTGTTGAGGCCTTCATCAATCCCACATGGGCGATCCTCCATCAATTCAAAACCCCTCCGGAAAACACCCAAAGGGAGATAGGAGTTTTTACCGAAATCAATACCGAATTGATGGAAGAGAAATTTTGGTCCGTTCTCGAAGAGCAATAAAAAAAGCCCCTTGGAGGTCCAAGAGGCTTCAAAATCGATTATAAATCTTAGTTGAGGTATTTGTCTACCGGAGTATAAGGAAGGTCGAAGGCTTCAGCCACCGCTTCATATACCACATCTCCTTTGATCACATTCAATCCAGGAGTCAACTGACTGTTTTCGTTACAAGCTTTCTTCCAGCCCTTATCAGCAAGCTGAATAGCATATGGAAGAGTAGCGTTGGTTAGGGCCAAAGTCGAAGTATAAGGTACTGCACCTGGCATATTCGCTACACAGTAGTGAACCACATCATCAATGATGAAAGTTGGGTTCTCGTGAGTGGTAGGCTTACAAGTCTCGATACATCCGCCCTGATCCACAGCCACGTCAACCAAAACAGTTCCCGGCTTCATATCCTTAAGCATGTCTCTTGTAATCAAGTGTGGAGCTTTAGCACCTGGGATCAAAACTGCACCAACAATCAGATCTGCCTCTTTGATCATCTCACGAATGTTGTATTCGTTGGACATCATGGTATTCACATTCTTTGGCATTACATCATCCAGGTATCTCATTCTTGGAATGGATACATCCATGATTGTCACATCAGCACCAAGTCCTGAAGCCATCCATGCAGCTTGAGTACCTACGATTCCACCACCAAGGATCAATACCTTAGCAGGAAGAACGCCCGGAACACCTCCAAGAAGAATTCCTCTTCCCTGAAGTGGTTTCTCAAGATAGTTGGCGCCCTTTTGAACTGACATCCGGCCAGCTACTTCAGACATAGGCACCAAAAGTGGAAGACTTCTGTCTGCAGCTTCTACAGTCTCATATGCGAGACAAACCGACTTGCTATCAATCATTGCCTTGGTTAGAGGCTCATGAGATGCAAAGTGAAAATAGGTGAAGAGCAATTGATCTTCTTTGATGAGTGAGTATTCAGGCTCGATTGGCTCTTTCACCTTCATGATCATCTCAGCAATGGCATAAGTTTCTTCTATCGTAGGAAGAATCTGAGCACCAGCAGAAACGTATTCTTCATCACTAAATCCACTTCCATTTCCAGCGGTGTGCTGCACATAAACTGTATGGCCTCTTTTTACCAGTTCCTTTGCACCGGCAGGGGTAAGAGCAACCCTGTTCTCATTGTTCTTAATTTCTTTTGGTACACCTATTATCATGACATTTGGGTTTAGCGATGAATAGTTGCCGCAAATATAGCAGGTCAGACTGAAGAGAAAAGCTAAAAATGACAAGTAAAGTTTGACTTGATAAAAAATATTTTTCTACGGCCATTCTAGCTTTAAGTCCCTGATTTTAAAAGGCCTATATGACTGAATATTATTTGGTAATTAGCTGTTTTTCACAACGATATTACGGTGATATAGCCGTTCTTCCATACTGAGAGGTGGTACTAAAGTTTGAAATAATATTTCGTTTGTAGATTTTAACGAAATATCCTTTTGTTGATAAATTCAAAATGAAGCTAAATCAAAATTTTTGATTGAATTTATTGATTCGTAAATTTGTAAAAATTTCTATTTTGGTTATTTTTGATAAGGTTTTGAAAACCGACCCAAATAGCTTTAGAATAATATTATATGTCAAATACAAGTTCACTCAATTTATCCAGCACTCTTGAGCAGCTAAGCAAGGAAGAAATCCTTCGTGATTTTCGGACAGCCTTGATTAGTCGTCATGCTTCTCTAATGGGAAGAAAAGAGGTGTTTATGGGTAAAGCCAAATTCGGAATCTTTGGTGATGGCAAAGAGCTAGCTCAAATTGCCATGGCAAGAGCATTCCAGAAAGGTGATTTCCGAGCAGGGTATTACCGAGATCAAACCTTTATGATGGCTTTGGATGAATTGAGCGTACAGGAATACTTTGCCCAGCTTTATGCCCACACGGATGTGGAGCAGGAGCCAGCAAGTGCCGGTCGATTGATGAATGGGCATTTCGCTACCAGATCTATCAATGCAGATGGAACCTGGAAGGATTTGACTAAGATGTACAATAGTGCAGCAGATATCTCACCTACTGCTGCTCAGATGCCAAAACTTCTTGGATTGGCCTATGCTTCAAAATTGTACAGACAAAATAAAGGGCTTAAAGACTTCAAGACTTTTTCCAACAATGGAAATGAGGTAGCCTGGGGAACGATAGGAAATGCCTCGACTTCTGAGGGCATGTTCTTTGAGTCCATCAATGCAGCTGGCGTGATGCAGGTTCCAATGGTTATTTCCATTTGGGATGACGGATATGGGATTTCCGTACCACAGGAGTATCACACTACAAAGGGCAGCATTTCTGAGGTTCTTTCCGGCTTTGCCAGAACAGAGGATCAAAAAGGATTTGAGATAATTCGAGTTAATGGATGGGACTATGAAGCTTTGGTTCAGGCTTACTTTGAGGCTGGTGAGCTAGCAAGAAAGGAGCATGTTCCGGTGTTGATCCATGTATTGGAAATGACACAGCCACAAGGGCACTCGACATCCGGATCTCATGAAAGATATAAGTCAAAGGATAGACTTCAGTGGGAGAGTGATTGGGATTGTAATGTTCAATTCAGAGAGTTTATCCTGAAGAATGATATTGCTAGTCCTGATGAGTTGGACCTTATTGACGTGGAGGCCAAAGCTCAAGTGAAGGAAGAGAAGGAGGCCGCATGGAAAGCCTTTTCCGCTGACATTAAATCTGAATTGACAGAGGCAGCCGAGTTGATTAAGCAAACTTCTCAGCATAGTAACAGAAAGGTAGTTCTTGAGCAGATGGCTAATGATCTAGCCAAAACCTTGAACCCTATCCGA
>CAZLUY010000475.1:0-2461 GCA_964562785.1 uncultured Limnohabitans sp.
AATCGACGAATAGAGGCTTCAGAGGCCAATGTCGGGTAAATGTCGGGTCAAAACCGAGTGGTTTTCGTCCTCTGTTTTTAATCAATCAAGGAAATTGCTATGGCAAATCAAACACTATTACAAATGAAACAGCCACGGTTAGGAAAACGAATTTCCGAATTGAGAAAAGCAAAAGGATGGACTCAGGAAGAGTTGGTCGAAAAATGCAATTTAAACGTAAGAACAATCCAGCGAATTGAAGCTGGTGAGGTAACTCCGAGAAGCTATACAGTAAAAGCTCTATTCGAAGCTTTAGGAGTTCAATGGAAAGAAGAGGGACAACAGGGGCCTGCAGAGTTGAGTCCCGCGACAGGGGAGAATAGGACCTGGATCCTTATGGGCTTTATAGCAGGTATTGTCTACTTCATTGTTTCCTTTTTTGAAATTGCCATGGATATGGAGATAGTAGAAGGAATAGGAATGAGCACGGAAGGTTATATCCCCCTTAAGGTTTCTGTTTTCCTTTTCTTCTCCTTGTTCCTGTTTGGTTACACCAAGATTGCTCAAGTAATACCAAACAAGACTTTAGAAGTAGGAGCATGGGTATTACTTGGCCTGAATGCCCTATGGATTATTATCGATATCCTTGCTTACATCGATATCTTCTATCCACTTGAAGATTACATTTTCGTAAAGTTGATCACAGTTGGTCTGGCCTATATCTTATTTGGATTTGGTTTTTTACAGTACAAAAACCTTTGGTCCAATGGGACCACTATCCTTGGAGCCTTGGCTATCATCACAGGTGTCCTTTTCGCAACTGTGATTGGGAGTTTACCAGGAATGTTCACTTTTACCTTATTAGAAATTGGTCAGTTGGCCTTCATGATTTGGGCAATGAATTACAGTGGGAGGAAATCTCCCTCCCCTGTAATTCAGTAATTTCCTGATTTTTATCAGTTTCTAAATTTTTTCTTTAGATTCAGGAAATTTAATTTCTTGAAGACATGTGCAGAAGACTATTACCCGCAGCCCTTTTAATTTTGTTCATTATGGGTTGTGGAGGGTCAGATCCTAGCGACCCAGTTCCTACACCCTTACCATCTAATTTGCAAGTGACCGTTGATTTTGTTGGAGACGGTATCGTAAAGGTGGATTTTACAGCAACTAACGCTGTTTATTTCAAAGTAAATTTTGGTGATTCTAACTCTACTCTAGAGCGAGTAGATGGTAATTCAGCCACTTATCAGTACCAGGAAAAAGGTCAATACTCAATTGTAGTTCAGGCCCATTCTGAGGAAGATAAGTTTGTTGTGGAAAGCCAAAAGGTCACCATGAATAATGAAAATATGGGGCTTGATCCAAATACTGGGTTTGAGACGCCAGATTCTTATCCTGACTATAACCTGGTTTGGAGAGACGAATTTGACGGAACCATGGTGTCAAACGATTGGACCTTCCAGATTGGTGATGGTTGCCCAGACCTTTGTGGTTGGGGTAATGATGAACTTCAGTTCTACAAAGAAGAAAATACAAATGTGGCAGATGGTTGGCTGACTATCACAGCAAAGCCTGAGACAGCGGGGAATAGAACATATACTTCATCAAGACTCATCACTCAAGGAAAGCAATCATTCACTTATGGTCGTATCGATATAAGAGCTGTGATGCCAAAGGGTCAAGGCCTATGGCCAGCCTTATGGATGTTAGGAGAAAGTATAGAGCAGATCGGTTGGCCTAACTGTGGTGAAATTGATATCATGGAAATGGTAGGTGGATCTACAAATAATAATGATGGAACCGTCCATGGTACCGTTCACTGGGATAGCAATGGTAATTATGCCAATTACGGAGGAAGTACAGAATTAGAATATGGTACACTGTCAGATGAGCCGCATGTATATTCCATTATCTGGGATGAAAGAGAAATTCGTTGGTTTATTGATGACGTACAATATCATGTGATTGACATCACTCCTGGAGATCTTGAAGAGTTTCATCAGCCTCATTTCTTCATTATGAATGTAGCGGTAGGAGGCAGATGGCCAGGAAATCCTGATGGGTCTACTTTGTTCCCTCAAGAAATGAGAGTGGATTATATCAGAGTCTTCCAGAAGCCATAACAGGTCAAACCTCTTTTAACCTTTTAGCTATTGTAGCCTTGACGCCGGACAGAGTTCCGGCGTTTTTTTGGCTCTCAGAAAAAACTTCGATTAGCTTAGGTTCTTCGGAAGGCTTGAAAAAGTCTTTTAAAGCAACACCTAAATCATTTTCATCAACTACCGGAAAGTATTCGAAATTGAATTCCTGAGCTAGATTTTTTGCACTTAGTGACTGCCGGGTTTCAAAGTATTCTTCTAATTCAGGTTGGTCAGAAGGGCCTTTGATCAATCTAAAAATACCACCAGCATGATTATTCAGCACAATAATTCTCAGGTTTGGCAGAGGATAATTGTGCCAAAAGGCATTTCGATCATAGAAG
>CAZLUY010000476.1:0-12135 GCA_964562785.1 uncultured Limnohabitans sp.
GCTTTCGCGACCACTTGCTGAAATAGATTGATAACCTCTTTAAGGTTCAAGCTATCGTTTTTGATCTTACTTCTCACCAAGTCATAGTTGCTATCAAAAGCCTCTTTTGTGGTGTGTTCATAGAGGTTAAAATGAGTTTCCTCTAATGAGGATTTTAAATATCCGAGGTCGGTAAGGACAGTTTCTTTCGAGAATTTTTGTGCTGAAACTTGTAGGGCCAAAACACATATGGCTGTGGTAAAGAGGCTCTTCAAATAAGTCGGGCTAATAGCGTTGGTTATAGACATAGCTTTCAAGATTTACCGGCAAATCTATGTGGTAATTACAATCCAGTCGACCGAATGCATCCATTAGGACGCTTTCTTCAAACTTCTAAGGTACTCACTAGGAGTGAGTTGTGTGGTTTTCTTGAAAACAGCGTTAAAAGTTGACTTAGAATAGAAGCCACATTCATAGGCATGGCCAAGTAGGGAAAGCTTGTCTCTGTCCTCCGATTGCAGACGCTCTTTAAAGGCTTCAACTCTATAGGTATTGACAAGATCAAAAAAATTCTGATCACAGTTTTGATTGATTTTTGCGGACAATTGGCGAGGCTTAATGTCAAGGGATTCTGCCAGCATGCTAAGGTTCAGATCCGGATTTAGATAAGGTTTTTGAGTTTCCATCAATTCCTTTAGTTCGGAAAGAAAAACCTGGTCTTTTTCCTGATTAGGGACTACAGGCTTTTTTGGATTAGGCTTGATTTGGACAAGGTTTCTCTCCTTTTGAACATAGCCCTTAAAACCTATCCAACAGGTGACAACAGCGAGAATGACAAAATTTGGAAGGAAGTAATATTCACGCATTCCCCGATCAAAAGCATAGCGATCAATTTCTGTCAGGATATTCCAGAATATCATATATCCAGCATAGATAATAATTGGAGCTTGTAACCATCGGAGAGACAGGTTTTCAATTTTCGAGTAGTAGTCTTTTAACTGACTCTGATATTTAATGAGGATTCCAATTGAGATGGCGCTGTATACCAAAATGGAAATAACCCCAATCCATTGCTGGGTGACGTAGACATACGAAAAAGGGGGCAATTCATCCAGATATAAACCGTCAGAACCAATGCGATAAATGAGAGTTCGGTAAAAGATAAACTCTAAGATCAATGGTATAAAATGGAGGAAATGCTTCCGTTTAAACTCAACTTTTGGATTGGTAATACAGAGCGTATAGAAGTACAGTGAAGGTCCGATTCCATATAGCATTTCCATTTGGATGTAGCGAAAAATGTCCAGCATCCCTCGGTCTTTCAGAACATTGACCAGCACAATATTCAACGCCATGAGGGCATAGAAGAAGACTAATAGAGCCAGGAAAGTATTGGAGAGTAGCCTCGGTCTTTTAAAAGCAATTAAGCCACTCAGAATCATTGCCTGCAAGGCGAAAACGGCAATAATGGTAAAAAGAATAGGGTTGGAGGTGATCAATTATTCCTTCTGTTTTGGCCCAGTATATCCCACTCAAACCTTATTATCTTTAGATGCCATGACCACTATAAAGTCTTTTGCATCCAGGTTCAAGAAGAAAAGGGAAGCTAAGTATATAAGATGAAGATAGACTTGGACATTACTTAATAGGAGGGATTTCCTCGAATTTGGCTGGGATTTCTTCTTGTCCCTCTTTGTTGATAAATCCATAAAGTCCATTTTTCTGAACTAATGCCAGGTCTTTTCGGTAAGCTCCAAAGGCTGAAACGGATTCATACTTTGGCTTTACAATCTCATCTCCATCCTTATTGATGAAGCCTAATAATCCATTTTTCTGAATTAATGCCCAATCAGTTTTATAGGCTCCAAAAGCCGAAACATCATCATATTTGGCTGAAATAACTTCAATGCCATCCTTATCGATAAAACCCTGGAGACCATTTTTCTGAACTAAGGCCCAATCTGGTTTATAAGCTCCATAAGCCGAAACTGCTTCATATTGGGGCTTTACTATTTCATCTCCTTCATCATTGATAAAGCCTAGCAAGCCATTTTTCTGAACCATTGCCCAATCCCTCTGATAGGCCCCAAATGCAGAAACCGACTCGTATTTTGTTTCGATGACTTCAATCCCATCCTTGTCAATAAAACCAACCAGTCCGTTTTTTTGAACCAATGACCAGTCCGATTGATAGGCCCCGAAGGCGGAAATGGACTCATATCTTGGCTTCACCACTTCATTTCCATCTTTATCAATAAACCCGAGAAGTCCATCTTTCTGAACCAAAGCCCAATTGTTTTTATATGCTCCAAAGGCTGAAATATTATCATACTTGGGCTTAACCACCACTATTCCATCCTTGTCAATAAAACCCAGTAATCCATTTTTCTGGACCAGAGCCCAACCTTGCTGGTAGGCCCCGTATGTAGAAACTTCGTCGAAGTTTTGCGCCAAGGAGATAGCGGCGAAAAAAGTAAAAGAGAGGAGTGTTAGTGCTAGTTTTTTCATGGCTTAAGCTTTTACCAAATTTAAAAATTTAACCATGAGAAAATAGACCCCTTGATTATGGAAAAATGGGGGAGTGAATTCCACTCCTCCCATTTACTGAATTGGTTTTCAGCCCTTCCATACTTCTAGAAACCCGAAGGTCTGAATTCTAATTGCTTTCGGCCTTCTCAGCCTCCATTTTTTTCATCAGAGCCTTATGTTTTTCCACATCCCAATCGATTCCTTTGGTCTTCAGGTAGTCTTCGATGGGTCCCAAACCTACTTCTGCTCTTCTTTCATTTACTTTTTCCGGTTCCATCAAAGGTTGTACATAATTCTGTCCTGTTTCCCTATCACGATTGACCTGACTTCCATACACCTGCTTCTTACCTTGGCCTAGCCTCAATCTATCTTCGAACAAAGCCAAAGCGCCCGGAGCTATTTTTTCATCCGCTACAGCCTGTGTCAGGACAGGTAGATATTTTTCCTGTGTTTCCAGATTGCTGTGTTGTAGGGTCAGGAAGATCGCGTTACTACCCGATCTCCCTATTTTATTTAGCTCAGGCCAACCTTGATTGTCTAGCAGATTTGTAATGGTGATTACGTTCATTGAATCGCTCAGATATACTTGACGCCCTATCTTTTTTGCTTCTTCTGATTCGTAACCGTATTCATTTAAAGCCGCTCTGAATTCTTTTCTTCCACCTTGGTCTTTAAGCAATATTTCATCTAGGAGATCCGATAGCTCGCTTCTTTCAACTCCCTCAGCTTCATTCTTATTATCTTGCATTATGGCCATGAGTTCATCCCATTCTTCCTTATCGTGAAGTGCTTTCAAATCCAGATCAGAACCAACATGCCAGTAGTTGCTGTATTTAAACTCATTAGCAAGCTGGAAAAGAAGCTCAAAGGAATTATCAGACTCATTTGCTAACGAGTATGCGCAAGCCGCATTATAAACGTCCAATGATTTGGCTTCTTCTGCGTGTTTGTCAAAAGCTGCCTGGTATGTCTCCGCAGCCGTTAAAAAGTCTTCTGACTGGAAAAGACTGAAAGCCTCTTCTATCATTTCTGTATAGCTTTTGTCCACGCCCTGACCTAATGCCGCTGTAGAAAGTAAAAGACATGTTGTAAGTATATAAAGGGTTTGAATTTTCATGATTTCAAATTTTTAGTGCTATTGATTAATTAGACTTATTCTTCAGCTTTTAGGCTTTGTAAAAACTCTTTATCATAGCCAGCGACTACTTTTTCGATTTTTCCTTCTTCATCAATCAGGAAAAAGGATGGGTAAGAAGAGACTCCGTATTGATCTGCCAATCCATTAGCTTCAGTGAGTACAGAAAAGGGGATATTGGTCCTTGCTCTGTATTTCTTCATGTCCTCATTAGAATCAACAGGATTGATATAAATGGCAGTGATATTTTCATCAAGCTTATAGTCAGGCTTGTTGAATAGGTCAAGCGAAAGCTTGCAATAGCCACAAGACATCACAGAGAAACCAAGGAGTACTTTTTTTCCTTTCAAGGATGCGAGATCTACAGAATTCCCATCCATGTCTTTCCCAAAGAAAATTGGTGCAACCTCACCTTCAGAAAGTAAAACCCGCTCATCTGGCTGCCCATAAGGAGAGGACTTGTAGTTCTTTGGTAGCTCATAAGAAAGTAGCTTTTTCCTATCGCTGTATTCAAAACTTGAGTAGTCGAAAGTGATACGTTGGCTCATCTTATCATTGTAATAATTCCTTCTATCAAAGAGCTCCATGTCCTTTGACTCCTTGTCTATAAAAATGTGATGCTCTGTGTAGACCTTATTTCCTTCATACAGGTAATCACTATCCACTTTGTAGAAATTGCTAAGCTCCCGCCCATTTACCGTTGTGTCTTTCACATACTCCCAACCACCTTCTTCGAAAAAGGCTAGGGGAGAGAATCTCACATTGAGTTGAGTTTTTATGTTCTCTTCTTCCTCATTCTTCATTTGAGCCGGATAAAATCGAACTACTTCCTGATCGTGCAGAACTAGTTTGAATTCGCCATTTACATTCACGATGTCTGAATCTTCATCACTGATGATGTAATCAAAACCCACCAGGCTTTTTTCATTTTTCTGCCATACAGTTTCATCATGATAGATGTCGGATTCTCCCATGGGATTTGGGAAGAAGGTGATCTTCTGATTGTAGCTATAGCCTTCTGATTCAAGAAGCTTTGTTTGGGCTTCCTTGAGTAAATTTTCAGGATTGTTTTGAATTCCGGCCCATGCGATCATCGCCATGGTGACCAGACTTAGAATTTGATTCATTTCGTTTTATGTTTTGTGGTTAGATTTTATTCTGCTTCCAGTGCTTGGATTTTTTCTTTGTCAAAGCCGACAATGACCTCTTCTATGATGCCTTCTTCATCGATTAGGTAGAAAAGGGGCCAGCTATTGACTCCGTATTTTTGGGCGATGTCCTGTGCCTCAGGAATGGCAGGGAAGGGGATCCCGATTTTTTCTTTGAACTGCTCGACCTGCTCTTTGCTGTCCTCCTGGTTGATATACACCGCTTCAATGTTTGAGGCCAGCTGAAAGTCCTCCTGATTGAAGTATTTAAGGGATTCTAAGCAGTATCCACAGTTGATCACGGAGAAGTCGAGAAGGACTTTTTTACCTCTGTAATCTTCTAGCTTCCATTCCTTGTTGTTCAGATCAACTCCTGAGAAAGAAGGAGCCTTCTCACCAACTTTCAGTAGCTCAGTATAACTTCTTCCGAAGTATGAAGTCCTGAAATTCGATGGCATTTGATAGCTGATCTGCTTGGCATTCTCGTCAAGGATATACTCTTCAAAGCGATACCATATGGTCTGACTATGCTCTCCATTGAAGTAGTTTCTTCTCTCATAACTCTCCACCAAATTAGTTTCAGGGTTGATGAAAATATGCTGCTCCGTGTAGATGGTATTGCCATCGACCACTTTGTCATTTTCAACTCTGAAGAAGTCGGCCAATGGCTGATCATTTATGATGGTATCACCTACATATGCCCAATCCTCATTTTTGAAAAAGGAGATAGGAGAGACCCTTAGGAAATTTTGAATTGACGGGATCTGCTGTGCTTCGTCCTCTGGAGCGAAGGTGTAGATGGTCTTTTGTTCCTGATTCGCCTGCTTGAATTTTCCTCCGATAAAGGTGGTGCTGCCTCTATCTGAAGAACTGGCAAAGTCGTATCCTACTTCATTTCCAGTATTTCTGGTAAAAGAGTATTGGGTCTCTTTGCTGTTCTCATTTCCCATCGGATCCAGGAAGGTTTTAATTTCCTTGAATCGGATACTTTCATAAGCCTCGATTTCGGCTTTGGCATCTGCCAAAATCTGCTCTGGTGCTCTGCTGCATGAGCTGAATACTACAGTGACCAGAAAGGCCAGCGTAATCACTTTTTTCATAGTTAGTTTAGTTTGATTTTTCATTTGATTTAAATTTTTGTTTAGGCAGTTAGCTCCCAGGATGACCTCTTTTGAAGGTCTCATTTTGGGGTCTAACCCATTGATTTTGTACTACTTAATTGGAGTTTTTTATCTTAATCGTGCCTCAAAGCTTTGACTGGATTTTGGTTTGCGGCTTTATAAGATTGACCAAGTACCGTAAGCTGTGCCAGGAAGATGGCTAGTAATCCGGATCCTCCGAATATCCACCAGCTCAGCTCGGTTTGGTTCGCGAAATTTGATAACCACTGGCGCATCAAAATGAAGGCTAGCGGTGTGGCGATGATGACTGCCCACATTACCCATTTTATATAGCTATTACTTAGTAAGGAAAGGATTTGTACTGTACTTGCACCCAGAACTTTTCGGATTCCAATCTCTTTGATTCTCTTTCTGGTGTCATATAGAGCAAAGGTGAAAAGCCCTAAGGAGCTAATTAGCAATGCCACAAAGGTGAAGACTATGATGGCTTGAGTTTGCTTCTCTTCATGATTGTATTGAGCGCGGATCACATCATTGAGCACAGAATAATTCATGCTTCCCCCTGGGTTAATATCCTGATATAAACCTTCCAAAGTGGCTATGGTCTCATCGGTACTTTCTTCATCCAGTTTAAAAGAGAAGGTTCTGTATCTGTCCTCAAACCAAATCATAACTAGCGGCTCGATATTTCGGGAGAGATGCTCATAGTGATAATCCTTTACTACGCCGATTACATCATAGCTCTTTGTATCATCCGCCCAATAGCGCATTCTAATTTTAGCATTACTGAGATCTTGGATACCCCAATATTTCATTGCCGCTTCATTGATCACTACCTGATTGCCTCTTTGCTTATGCTTCGAGAATGAAAAGAATTCGCCCTCTGCCATCTCGAGATCAAAAGTTTTCAAATAGTTTGGGTCGACAACTCTGGTATTGATATCATCATATTCTGACTCCCCTGCAAGGTTTTTCCATGGATGATCCATTAGCACTCCTGCCAAAGGTCCCTCTCCTTGCGTATAGTGCTTGATCCCAGGGATTTTATCTAGCTCTTCTTTAAAACCTAAATAGGCTTTTTGCTGATCTCTGTTCTGTAAGTAGAAAAGAGTGTCATCGCTTTCGTAGATGATCTCATCAAAAAACTTGATGCTGATAATATCATCGGAATCAAATCCAAGATCCTTATCCTGCATGTAAATAAACTGCTTGTAGATTACCATGGAGGCAACAATCAATACTACTGCAAGGATATTTTGAGCGGTCGTCCAGAGATGACCTTTATGAGATTTATTCGCAAGAGAACGGTTCTTTAGAATTTTGTAATCGTCCGTTCTGGAAGCCTGCCAAAGAGAGAATTGGATAGAGATGCCTAGGAAAATGGTACAGCCAATCAGTATCAGAAGCAGAACACCGATTTTGCTAGCAGGTTGGGTAAGGCCTAAGAAGGAGAGGTAGTCTGATTCAAGAGCTAGATAAAGCGTGAAAACGATACTCGAGCCAATTACTCCATAGATGATTCTTGACGCAAGTAATTCTGAGAATAGATCAACTCTTCTCGCTCCCAGAACATGCTTAATTACCTTACTATTTATGGTTGAAATAAATAGGGTGGATTGCATATTGGTGAAATTCATTATGCTTACAATCATGATGACAATAGCCACAATCATCATAGTGATTACATCCTGGCGATCACCCTGATTGGCAAAAATGCCGGTCTCCAAATCCAAATCGAAGTACAAATCCTTGAAGGGAACAAGGGAGACTATACTCTCTGTGAACTGTGGATGATCTTTCCCTGCGTGTTTAATTTTTTGATTGAAGGTGTCCAGATCAAAGCTTGGAGTGGCAAGAATAAACTCAACACCGGAATCTTTTCGCCTGTCATAGTGATGCCTTGGGGCGACGTAGTCAAAGTAAATCGAACTATTGGAAGGTGTGTCCTCCAAAATTGCACCTACTTCATAAGTCCCAACATCTGCCAGTTCCAGGCTCTTTCCTAATGGATCACCCTCTCCGAATATTTGCTTCGCAAATGACTCAGTCAACATGATTTTGGTGGAATCATGGAGGATATCGGGACCCTGAGTAGTTTTGATTTCGAAATTCAGGATATCTAGAAAATCCTTATCCACAACCAATCCTGTTCCGGGGAATTCCATGTTATTCAGAACAATGTTGTACTCCTCAGGCTCGAAGTACAGCACTTCCATATGCTCTTCGATTTCCGGAAAGGTATCATAATTGGTTTTCAGGATATAACTCATGTTCATTGGCCGATATTCGTCCAGTGGTGATTGCTGAATCACCGGAACATAGAGGTAATCATAGTTACCATGAAATTTGTCGGCTGACCATTCAGATTGTACCCAAAGAAAAATCAGTAAAGTGCTTAGAACCCCAAGAACCAGACTAGCCATGCTGGCGGCGGAAATCAAAGCGTTTTTCTGAAGAATCCTTGTGCTATACCTGAAATGAACAGATCTCAATCCCAGGAACTCGAGCTTTTCACGAATACCTAAAGGTCTGATGATTCCCGGCCTGAATAGCTGAAATACATCCCGATTAAGTCGTTTTTTGGCATACTTCTCCCCATGCTCTTCCGCTCGAGAAGCGTAGCGCTCTAGTAGATCGCCTTCTATGTCATCCACGAATTCCGGATCACAAAACCAGCGAAATACTCTGAGTGAAAACCAACGGGGGTTGATGTCAGCCATTCTTTTATTCTGCCTTAAAGCTTGATGAATTGTAGAGCCACATCCGGAATAGCATTCCAGAGATCAAGTCTTTGTTCCTTGGTTCTTCTTAAGGTGTCCTTGCCAAGGTTGGTGACGGTGTAAAAACGCTTTCGTTTTCCACCTCTGACAGCCGAAGCTTCTCCTAATTCAGAACGGAGATAATCCTTACTTTCCAACCTCTTAAGCACCACCTGCAAAGACCCGATACTCACAGATCGTTGTAGGCGCTCTTCAATCTCTTCAATAATGGAAAATCCGTAGGCTTCGCCGTGGAGGATGGCCACGGTCAGAAGCACTATTTCTTCGAATTCTCCTAAGTTGTGTTTGCCCATGATTTTTATATTTACCTCAAAAGTAGTTTTTATAAATTCAGGAACAAGACTTTTCTAAAAATGTTTACCTTATTTGTAGTTTTTATATCAAAAAAGCTTCAAAGAGCGATTTTTGACCTTAAAAAAAATTGAGAGATTGAAATGAGGCAGTCGCAGAGATTCCTCAAAATGAAGTCTTAATTCGTCAAGCTAACCACATTTCCCTGGCTTGGATCAATTTTTCCCATGAGCATATCGGAGTACAATTCAGTTAAAGACTCAGGGCCTGAAAAATCCTTGATTTCGATTCTCGGTTGGACGGCTTGCGCAAAAATCAGCCATGAAAGTCCCAGCCTTTTATTCAGCTCGGCCACGCCCCATTCTTTTTGTCTCTTCTCTGCATAGGTGGGGGCAAAGAAGAACTCACCCTTTTTAGGGAGTTTTTGCTCACCTCTCATGTGTTGCCAGTCCACCAGACCTACCAGACAATTATAGGCCAATTGATCTCCAAGGGCAGTCTGTAAATCAAATTGTGTTTGATGATTTCCGGTAAAGTCAACGACCACATGTTTTTGATTCGAGTTTAACTGATCGATTTCCTCGTAGTCCAAGACCTGATCATACCAACCGAGTTCGTTTACGAAGTCCATATTGGATTTTGAGGTAAGTCCAATGATATTGACCTCTAACCCCTCAGTCTTTTTTCGATGAGCAAGAAGACAAACCAGAGCCATGGCAGTCTTAGAGGAAGCAGAGGTCAGGACTATTTGGGAAGCCTTAAAAAACTCCATTTTAGCCAGATGATCATCAATTAGAAAAGATGTGGCGAATAAAGGTCGAAATATCGAGATCAGCTTTTCCGAGTCTGGGCTGATCGTCGGATCTACCTCAATATTGGCGTAATAATTATAAATGGGTGGCAGTGCCCTTCTATGTGGCTTGGCATCCACAAATCCATTTGCACTAATCTTATCCGGATTGACAAGCAGGTGCGAGCCCATAGGATAATAGCCGTAGAATCTTTGTCCTAATTTGACCTCCGGATGAGTCGATTGGATCACATTTGCAAAGCCCCAGGCAGGGATTATGCCATATCCATCCTCTGTTGGGAAGAACTGCCAGTAGCCTATTTTTTCGCCGATCACGCCATAGGTGATATTATTGGAGGTCAAGGAAAAGAAATCAATCTCAAAAAGAACTTGATTTTCATCCAGTTCAGCCGGATAGCTTTTTTCAATAATCTTGGTGTTCTGAAGCTTGTCCTTTTGAACGATAAAGTTTATGGCTTGAATTGATTTCATTGCTTAGTGATTTGTGGATATAAGGTAAAGATTTAAAGACGGAATTTTTAAAAAGACCACTCAGCCAATCTCTCTTTAAAATCCCTTTTCATTTTTATACATTAAGAATCCGACCTTAAACAAGACTATGCGTTTTTTTAAATCACTCCTCGTTTTACTTCTTACTATTTCTGTTGCTGCCTTTGGCCAAAGCGATATTGAAGCAATCAAAAAGGCTTCACAGGGCTTAAAGCTTAGAGAAATTGGCCCGGCTACCATGGGTGGTCGAATTGCAGATATTGCTGTTAATCCCGATAACAAAAGCCAATGGTATATAGCCGTAGGTTCAGGTGGGGTTTGGAAAACAGATAATGCCGGGATTACCTGGACCCCCATATTTGATAATCAGCCTTCCTATTCCATTGGAACGGTCACCCTTGATCCAAATAATCCAAACACGGTTTGGGTAGGAACAGGTGAAAACGTTAGTGGTCGACATGTAGGTTGGGGAGATGGAGTTTATAAAAGTCTGGATGGAGGTAAGTCCTGGCAAAATATGGGTCTGGATGGATCGGACCATATCGGCAAAATTCTAGTTGACCCAAGAAACTCAGATGTGGTTTTCGTAGCAGCGGAAGGGCCTCTTTGGTCGGCAGGTGGTGAAAGGGGATTATATAAATCTTCTGATGGAGGGCTGACCTGGAATCAGACCCTGATGATTGACGAGAATACTGGAATTACCGATATCGAATTTGACCCCTCTAATCCTGATGTGATTTATGCCGCGGCATACGAGAGAAGAAGAAAGATCTGGTCTCTTTTGGCCGGAGGTCCTAATTCAGGAATCTACAAGTCAACTGATAATGGTGAAACCTGGAGAAAGATCACCTCAGGTCTACCAAGTGGTGAGGTTGGAAAAATTGGTTTGGCTGTAACCGCAGCCAATCCAGATATAGTCTATGCGACAATTGAAGCCAATGGAGCAGGTCGGGGTTTTTATAAATCTTCCGATAAAGGCGAGAGCTGGAGCAAGAGAAATAGCTATATCTCAGGAGGAACTGGACCGCATTATTATCAGGAAATAGAAGCCTCTCCTACGAATCCAGATCTGGTTTATCAAATGGATGTTTTTCTTCATGTGACCCGAGATGGGGGTGATAATTTTGATTACCTGGTAACCGGTAGGGAGAAGCATAGCGATAATCATGCACTATGGATTGATCCGGATAATGGTCAACATCTGATTGCTGGATCTGATGGAGGTTTATACGAAAGCTTTGATGAAGGGGTAGAGTGGAGGCACTTCTCAAATATGCCTATTTCACAGTTCTACAAAATCGCATTGGATAATGCGGAACCCTTTTACAATGTGGTGGCCGGAGCACAGGATTTAGGGACATTGATCGGACCTTCCAGAACGACTACCTCCGAAGGAATAGAAAATCATCATTGGTATGTGCCACTCGGGGCGGATGGATATGATGCCGCTTTTGATCCGGAGGATCCCAACATAGTATATATGGAGATTCAGGGTGGAGAGCTCAATCGACTGGATAGAAGAACTGAGGAAGTTACAGACATTAAGCCCAGGCCGGAGCCAAATGATCCGCCTGAAAGATGGAATTGGGATAGCCCAATCATTACCAGTGCGCATGAGAGCAAGACTATTTATTTCGGGTCCCAAAGAGTATGGAAGAGTACGGATAGGGGAGATTCCTGGACTCCGATTAGCGAGGACTTGACAACCAATACCAATCGCTATACGCTCAAGATGATGGACAATGTTCCAAGTGTGGATGCTCTCTATGATAATGGTGCCATGTCTCTTTATGCGACCCTGACAAACTTATCAGAATCTCCTGTTCAGGCAGGACTGATCTACACCGGTTCA
>CAZLUY010000477.1:0-4891 GCA_964562785.1 uncultured Limnohabitans sp.
TGGAGGGGTTGAAGGTTGGAAACTGGCGCTTGGGGCAATGGTCGTTTCCGGTGTCATTCAAATTGCTTTTGGGCTTTTTAAGCTTGGGCGATTTGCTGATATTTTCTCACTTTCCGCTGTACATGGTATGCTCGCCGCAATAGGGTTAATCATTATTTTCAAGCAAATCCCGGTCTCATTAAATGTGGACCCGACAATGGCTCAGGGCAAGAGTATTATGGGGTTAATCGCATTAGTTCCTGACTTTATATGGAATATGGATCCGGAAGCGGGTATGATAGGTATCCTGAGTTTACTTATAATGTTGGGTTGGCCCTACCTCAAAAAAGGAAAACTCAGAGTAATTCCATCCCCTTTGGTAGTACTCCTCATTGCCATTCCCATTCAGTTATATTTCGATTTTAGAACTACAGAAGCTTCGTATTCACTATTGAAGGTCGGAGATGTAGTTTCTAATCTTGATATCCATGCCGAGTTTGGTGGTTTAGAAAAGCCTTCTGTTTTCATCAGATATGTCGTGATGTTTGCCCTCGTTGGTTCCCTAGAATCCTTGCTTACTGTTAAAGCTGTGGATCAACTTGATCCATACAAAAGAAAATCAGATAATAACAAGGATCTGGTTGCCATCGGAATAGGGAATACTTTTACTGCATTTTTAGGGGGACTTCCGATGATTTCAGAGGTGGCTAGAAGCTCTGCAAATGTCTCAAATGGAGCTAAAACCAGATGGGCGAATTTCTATCATGGCTTGTTCATTTTAGGTTTCATTGTTTTAGCTACCCCTGTAATAGAAATGATTCCAAATGCTTCACTCGCCGCCATGCTGATTGCCGTAGGAATCAAACTGGCTCATCCCAAAGAATTCATACAAACCTATAAAGTCGGACCTGAACAACTTATCATTTTTGTAACTACCATAGTTGTCACTTTAATCCAGGATTTGTTGGTGGGAATAGCGGCAGGTGTACTTATGAAAGTCATCATTCACTCATACCACGGGGTTAAGTTGTCTTCTTTTCTTAAACCTAAGTATGAGATCAAAAAATCAGCGAATGAATTTCTAGTGACGGTTAATTCCTCTCTCGTCTTTTCAAATTTTCTGGGCTTGAGAAAGAAATTGGAAGAATTGGAGGAGGGAAGCCGAATAACCGTAGAATTATCCAATTGTAATTTGGTGGATCATTCGGTCATGGAGGCCATGCATCAGTTTGCCAGGGATTACAGGCAAACAGGTGGGGTGGTTTCTTTCGTAGGTTTGGATGGTCACAAGCCTTTTTCTCAGCATCCTCTAGCAGGAAGAAAAAAGGTATCCTCCTAAAGTTTCATCCACAAGCAATCCTGGAAGTCCGTCAGCATGTGGAAAAGTAGCCCAACAGCGATTACTCGTGTCTTTTTAGGATAAAGTAAAAGCACGTAAACTCCAATGGCATAATAGGAGTGTAGAGAATGGAAACCTATGCTACATCTGTTTGGATCAAATAATGGATCCGCCAGCAAATGATCTAAATCCACCAACATAGTGCCTAGCATAATCAGCCAGGCTTTCTTCCAATTACTTCTAAAAAAGATGTAGGCTATTAATCCCGGAGCCAAAAAATGAAGAGAATAATGAACAACA
Organism: uncultured Limnohabitans sp.; assembly: GCA_964562785.1. Lineage (GTDB taxonomy): Bacteria > Bacteroidota > Bacteroidia > Cytophagales > Cyclobacteriaceae > Algoriphagus. The sequence goes on from CAZLUY010000477.1 coordinate 1,619, forward strand.
GGCTGAAGTATTGAGATTAAATCACTCATAATGAAAGCTAAATCAACCTCTTTCTATAAGTTACTTTGTCGTCTCCTTCGCTCCAATAATCCCGAATCACAGCTTCTTTTTCATAGCCTAGCTTTTCGTAAAATTTCCTTGTCCCCTCAAAACTATCCGTTCCAGAAGTATCTACTATTAGTATTCGATGTCCGAGTTTTTTAAGCTCGGTTTCTATAAAGCGCATCATTTTACTGCCAAGACCCCTTGATTGGATGTCGCTCTTCACTCCTATAGCAAGAAGGTTAAAGGTCCCTTCTGTAAGTTTTTCAGGGGCGCAATAAGCAATGGCAATAGGTCTGGAATCTTTAGTAGCTGTAAACCAGATATCTTCAGAATCAGGGTTTGAGAAAAAACCAGAAATCATTTCATCGAGCATTTCAGAGGGAAATAACTCGATGGAATCCAACACTCCCTTGAGATAGGGAAGGTCTTCCTGAATGGCTTTTCTAATAGGGTAATCCATTGCTTCTATAAAAAGAGCCCTTTTCTCTATTCAAGAGATTCTAAAATGAGTCTAACTAATTCGGCCTTATCGCCATTTGGAATCCAACGGGCTACAATTACAAGGTCATTTTCAGCATCCACATAAACCATGTTTGTTCCAGCTCCTAGATGGAAGAATGCTGTACTTGGAGCTGCTGGAATAGCCTCTTTGTCATTGTTGAGGAAATAGTTCATAAAACCGTAATCAGGTCTTGCAGGTGTTGGCGTTTTTGACTTTGCAATCCATTCTTCAGGAATTAATTGCGTCCCATTCCAATTACCATTTCTGAGAGTAAGGTACCCGAATCTTGCCTGATCCCAGGCAGAAAGCATCATACCACCACCCCAATGGGAACCTCCAGAAACAGATTGAACGATTTGCCCATCCAGAATCACAAATGAGTTTTCATAGCCTGTCCATCTCCAGGTATCACTTGCGCCAATGGGATCCATGATGTGCTGCTTTAAAACTACTGGCAAAGGCTTCCTCCAAACATTCATCAGAGCTAGAGCGAGGACATTAACCCGAGTGTCATTGTATTCATACACGGAACCAGGCTCATTTTGAGGCCTTGCTCTTTTCTCAGCAACACCTTCCCGAGGTCTATCCGCCCAATCAGGCTTCCCCCAAAGGCTACCTTCCCAGTCTGAGGTTTGTCTCAAAAGGTCGTCCCATCGAATTTTTTTGTTATGCTCTGTATCGAAAAGCTCAAATACATCATCATCATATACATGAGAAGCTTTGTCTACGATTAGCCTGGCTGGCTCGTACGGATAAATAGGAGCCATGTAGGGATAAACCAAATCCATTTCATCTTTGATTAACCCTTCTCTCCAAGCCAGCCCAGCAGTAGTAGATAGAAAGCTTTTGGCTACACTAAAAGTAAGATCTACTCTTTCTGGTTCTCCCCATTGACCAACTACCTTGCCCTTGTAAATGATCAGACCAGTTGCTGGCCCTCTCGTTTTCATTGGTCCTATTGGATAGCCGAATGGCTCTCTTCCAAAAGCACTTTCATAGTGGGCAACTTTCAAATTAGGATTGGCATCGCTTTCGTGAGCAATCGCAAAATCAATTGCTTCCTGAAGTTTGCTGGCATTGATTCCTAAATCCTCTGGTTGGGCACCTTCCCAATTTCCTTTTTCAGGAAAATATCCTTGCGCCTGTACGTTCAAATTCAAAACACAGACAAGGGCAAATAGGGCAATAAATCTCATAGGGTTATATTTTTTTGGCAGTTTAGCACTTTTTGAATTGACGTTTACACCGTCCGTCAAAAGCTTTCTGAATTTCCGAAAAACTCTTTTCCATCTGAAAAGTTCATCAAGGAAAGCATTGAAGAAAATCTATTTATGGAAAACACGATATACATCATTGGAGCAGGGCTTTCAGGGCTGGTTGCTGCAATAGAGTTGGAAAAGGCAGGGCATTCTCCGGTGATCTTAGAAGCTAGTAATAGGCTTGGAGGAAGGGTTCAGACTGATGAATCTGATGAATTTCTTTTCGATCATGGATTTCAAGTTTTATTGACGGCATACCCTGAGACCCAGAGGTATTTGGATTACCAGTCCCTAGACTTGAAATCCTTTTCTCCCGGTGCTGTAATATTTGGTCAAAAAGAATCTTACATCATTAGTGATCCGTTAAGAAATCCTTTGAAGATTGTCTCTATGGCATTTTCCAAGGTTGGAACCTTCCTTGATAAAGTAAAGATGTTTAATCTCACTCAGGAGCTCAAGAAGAAATCTGAGGAGGAAATATTTAGCTCTGAATCTCTCCCTACATTTCAGTACCTGAAAAACTACGGATTCTCAGATCAGATCATCTCAAATTTCTTCATTCCTTTCTTTAGAGGGATTTTCCTTGAGCCACACTTGAACACTTCTTCGAGGATGTTCGAGTTTGTCTTCAAAATGTTTTCTATTGGTCATGCGGCTATCCCGGCTAAAGGAATGGGTGAGATTCCAGGGATGCTCAGGAAACAACTATCAACTACAAAAATCCTTTTCAATACTCCTGTTCAGGAGGTTAAAGGAAGAGAGATACTTCTTCAAAATGGGGATGTACTTCAAGCTGAGAAGGTAATTATCGCTACTCAACCAGATAAGGTCATGCCTCAATTGCAAGGGCAATTTGCTGATCCGCAAAGAGTGACTAATCTTTATTTTTCCACCCAGAAGTCATTTATGGCAAGACCAATGATAGGCCTGATTCCGGGCGAAGGGCACTTGATAAACAATATCGTTTATATGAGTGACGTCTCGGAAGAGTATGCTAAAGGAGACCGGGCACTTCTGTCGGTAACGGTCTTAAGCCATGATTTCAGTGAAAAGGAGTTGATCAAAACTGTTCAAGATGAATTAGAAAGGATTTCCAGGGTAAAGGCGGACTTCTTCAAACATGAAAAGACTTATGAAATAGAATATGCACTTCCATCGCTTGAAGACATTCGCTATGAAATCCCAAGAACGGAGGCAAAAATCGTAGATGATGTTTACCTGGCAGGAGATTATCTACTCAATGGATCGATTAACGCCTCTATGACTTCAGGAAGAATTGCCGCAGAAGCAGTTATTGGAAGTCTAATGCCTGTTCATTAATCAGTTAATTTCAACATCCCCAACTAGCCATTGCATTGCGTCTAAGTAGAAGCGCAAAAGATCTGGGTTATCAAAACTTTGAGAGTTGTGTGATGGTGCACAATACATGACTTTTCCCTGACCTTGTTCTCTTATCCAAGCCACATA